>USMR01000009.1 GCA_900555815.1 uncultured Collinsella sp. | reverse complement strand
CCGTAGCGAACTCAACGCCGCCAAAGGCAGCAGCCAGGGACAGCAGGATGAACACGGCGGTCAGGCCGAGAGCCGCGGTCGAACCGAAGGAGGAAATGGAGCCGATCCACTTAGCGCCCTTGGTCGAAACCCACGTGGCGATAGCAAAGACGACGATCTCGATAATGGTGATCCACAGCTGCGAAAGCTCGGCGTTGGCACCAAAGAACACGTAGCTCGCGTAGATGATGACGTTGGGCAGGACGGACGCAAAGAAGAACAGGTTAACGAACCAGTAGCTAAATGCCGTCAGGAACGCCCAGCGACCACCCATCGAGGTCTTAACCCATGCGTACACGCCCGACTCGGAGTCCTTGTTGAGGCCGACGAACTCGGCGGTAACCAGGGTATAGGGGACAAAGTACAAAAGCGTGGCGAAAAAGAACGACGGCGCTGCTGCCAAGCCGATGGCCGCGTTGTTGTTGATGATGTTCTTGATGCCGAACACGGCGGCGACCGTCATGCCCAGCAGAGCGAACGAACCAATCGTTCCTCGTTTTTCAGAGCTCATAAGCCCTCCCAATCATCTATTAAATGTCATCTAATACCGTCCGAGCTGCAAGTGCAATCGCGGACGGCGCACCTGCTAAGGGGAATGGGGAAAAGGGAGTCAACAAAGCCATCCCCCTTAGCGGCGCGAAGCAAACGCCCAAACGGACGAATACTACTTGTTGGGGAAGGAATAACCTTCGACCGTCACGTGCAGTACCACGACGCGGGGATCCGAAGCCTCGGCGATAACACGGTAGGCCTCGTCAATTTCGACGACGGCAACGCCGCCGGCGGGAATTGTCACGGTCTCCCCCGCCCCCTCAAAGCGCTCGCGATCATCGATATCGCTGTAAGCGCGGGTGCAGGTGAGGCCTGCCTTGGGGGCAACCTCGACGGTCAGGTCGCCGTCGAGCGGAGCGAGCACGGCATGGTAGCGACGGTGACCGACCAGGTCGGCGGTTGCGGCCTCGCGGGCATAGACCCACCAGTACACCAACGAGTCGCCGATGGAGTACGCCACGTCGTGCTGCAGGTCGGCAACACCATCGAGCGCCTGGCCGGTGCGCATCCACTTCTTGACGGACTTCATCTGAGCGTAGAAATCGGCGCGCGAGTTAAAGACATGCATGACTTATGCCTCCTTAATGGGTGCCAGCGCCTGAGCCAGATCGGCAGACGTCAGCGGTCGCAGGGACACCTCAAAGCTGAAGCTCTCAAAACGGGTGCGATAGGAATCGAGCACCTCGGAACCCCAAGAGTTCGAGCCAAGGCCGAGCAACTGGTCGTTGATGTTGACCGTGACCGTATCGCCCTTGACAAGGTCGTAGACGTGCTCGGCGTTATCGATGGCCTCGCAGCTATAGGGCCATGCCGAAAATGAGAACGGGTTGGAGGCGGCGTCAGCCGGACGGGTCACCAGCACGCCGTCGCCATGGCCAGAGCGCAGGGCGACCCAGCGGGTACCCTCGCGGTTGGCGCAGTCCTGGGGCATAACGTAGGGCGTGAACATGTCGTCGACCGTAGTGCGGTAATGACCGACCGGGTTGGCGCGCAGCGAGTCCGGATAGTTCTCGCCCGGGCCGTGTCCATACCACTCGACGGCACGATCACAACCGGGAACCTCGAAGGAGATGCCGATGCGCGGGATAATGTCCGAATAGTCGCCGTAGGGCTCGCCGGAAACCTTGAGGTCGACGCGGCCACTCGGAAGCACGGTATAGACGAGCTCGACGCGCATGCCGAACGCGCGGACGGGAGGAGCGATACGCTGGCTCACGGTAACGACGACCGCATTGCCGTCCTGCTTCCAAGAAACATTGCGGGTAGACGTCTGCATCACATCGATGAAGTTATCCTTCCACAGGGAGTCGTACTCCTGAGCGTGGTTATCGACGAGCGGATGCCAAAAACCAACCTGGGGACCGGAGGTCATGACGTCGCGACCGGATGCCTTCCACTCGCTCACGGTACCGTTGACCTTGCTGAAGGTCAGCTCGCCGTTGAGGGAGCGAATGCGAATCTCCTGCTCGGTCTCCTCGACCGTAAGCTCAGGACGAGCGGGGGCGGCAATTGCCGGCGCCGGATGGTTTGCGATGGCAAACTGGCTTGCACCCAGTTGGAACATCGGCTCGCACCAGGCGTGAGCCGCCATGGTGTAGGCGTGCACGGTCAGCAGGGTCTCGCCCACTGCGGCCTCGCGAATCACCAGCGGAAGCTGGACGGACTCGCCGGGGGCAACCGCACCGGGCATGAGCGTCTTGCGGCAGACCACGTCGCCGTCCACCAGGGTCTCCGCCGACAGGCAGACATCCTCGAGGGTGGTAAACCAACGCTTGTTGGTGACGGTCAGCTCGCCCGCCTCGGCATCGTAGGCCATGCGAACCGGGCAGATGACCTGGCCGTACTCGGTAAGGCCCGGGCTCGGCTGCTGCCAGGGGAACACCATGCCGTCGATGCAGAAGTTGCTGTTGTTGGGGTAATCGCCGTTGTCGCCGCCATACATGTCGTAGGCAACGCCGTCCTCGGTCACAGCAGCCAGACCGTGGTCGCACCATTCCCAGATAAACTGGCCTTGGATGCAATCCCAGCGATCGAAGACCTCCTGATACTCGGACAGGCCTCCGGGGCCGTTGCCCATGGAGTGACCGTACTCGCAGTTGATGCGCGGCTTGGGGAACGGATGCTCACCAAAGTCGTTCATCTGCGACACACGGGAGTACATCGTGGAAATGACGTCGACGGTATCGGCGTTGCGGTCCTCCTCGTAGTGGACCGGACGACCATCGAGCTCGTGAGCCTTGGCGTACATCGCGCGGATGTTGCAGCCATAGCCGCTCTCGTTGCCCAGCGACCACATGATGATGCACGCGTGGTTGCGCTCCTGCATCACCAGGCGCTCAATACGGTCGACGTAGGCCGGCTCCCATGCCGGGTCGTCGGTAACCAGGGCGATGTTGCCGATATTCTCGAAGCCGTGGCTCTCCATATCGGTCTCGGCGACCAGCATGATGCCGTACTCGTCGCACAGCTCGTAGAAGCGCGGGTCGTTGGCGTAGTGGGACGTGCGCACCGCGTTGATGTTGTGCTGCTTCATGAGCTCCAGGTCGCGGCGCATGCGCTCGAGACCCACGGCGCGGCCCTTGTGATCGTCGTGGTCGTGGCGGTTGACGCCATGCATCTTAAAGTAAGTGCCGTTGAGGTAGATATGATTGCCCTCGACCGTCACCTCGGCAAGGCCCTGGCGATGCGGAACGTACTCGCTGACCTCGTCGCCGTCGTAGACCTCAAACGTCAGGTCATAGAGGAAGGGGTCCTCGGGGTTCCAGAAGTGGGCATCGGCAACGCTGCACTCGGCATGGCCATCGACGAACTCACCCGTAGCCACCACGTTCTCGCCATCGCTGAGCGTATACACAACGCGGCTTGCGCCCTCGGCAACCGTATCGAGCGTAATCAGAGCGGCATCGCCCTCGCGGTGCGTGCGGAACCTAAAGTCGACCAGATGCGCGGCGGGACGCTGCATAAGGTACACATCGCGGAAGATACCCGATGCCCACCACATGTCCTGGTCCTCGATGTAGCTACCATCGCTGTACTGCAGAACCTTGACCGCAAACAGGTTGTCGCCCTCGACGAGCGCGTCGGTCACGTCAAACTCGGCGGACAGACGCGAACCCTTGGTCATGCCGATAAACTTGCCGTTGACATACAGCTCGCCGTAGCTCTCGATTCCGTCGAAGCGAATGATCTCGCGAGCGCCGGCAGGCACGGCAGGAAGGTTGACGATGCGCTGGTAGACGCCCGTGGGGTCGTCAGAGGGAACGAACGGCTGGTCCACCGGGAACGGGAAACCCTCGTCGGTGTAGGCAAGGTTGCCATAACCATCCACCTGCCACAGGTGCGGAACCTCCACGTGATCCCACGCGGGCTCGTACGTGGAGAGCTCCTCGTTGGAGACGGCAGCAGGCCCCTCAAAGAGGCGGAACTGCCACGAGCCGGACAGCTGGACAAACCCGCGCGACAGCTCGCGGCTGTACGTAGCGGCGAGATCGGCGGTCTCGTAACCCATAAAGTACGCATGGGGTGCCAGGCGGTTCCTGTGGGTGAGCGCTTGGTTTTCCCAATCGTTAATGGCGTCCATGGTGATGCTCCTTCGTCATCGTAGTGATTCTTGTGCAACCGGTTGTCCTTATCTTACGGGCGATGTAAAAAACTGTGCAACCGGTTGTCCGCTGAACGGTCGATTTGGTCGGGTTAACGGTGCAACCGGTTGTACAACCGCGACACTTATGTCACCCTGAGTATCGAAACTCAGCGCAAGACATCGTTCTTAAGCTCGTAGGCAACCTCCACGCCCGCTGATATCTCACCCACACGAGACGTATTCGATTTCGGCTTGGTTGCAAAACGACACCGGTCACCGGATATCATGAACGCTGTTCAGGCGCACTATAGTAAGCTGTATCCGCACTAGCCCGTATCAGTGACAACATCGACCGCATTTTCCAGGAGACGCCATGACACAACCAGTTCGCACCGCACCTACGCTTGCCGAGGTTGCCGCAGCTGCCGGCGTGTCGCGCCCCACGGCATCGCGCGCCCTCAACGATTCGCCCCGCATTAGCGAGGAAACCAAAAAGCGCGTCCGCGCGGCGGCCAAGGAAGTCAATTTTGTCCCCAACGCTCGTGGCCGAGCGCTCGCTGTCGGGCGCACGGAAATCATCGCCGTGCTCGTGACCGAGCCTCTGAGTGAACTCTTCAGCGACCCCACCTATAGCGAGTTTTTGAGCGGCATTACCGAGGAACTGTCGGAGTCGTCCTATCTGCCCGTTATCTTGCAGGCGTCTTCTACGCATGAGCGCAACCGCGCACGCGAGCACTTTGAGCGCCGCTCGTTCGACGCCGTGATCGACGCCTCTCCCTACAAAGGCAGCGAGCTGCTCGAGGTGCTGCGCGAGCTGGGCGTACCCACCGTGTTGTGCGGCCAGCTCGAGGGCCACCCCTATCGCGATGTGTTCTCGACGGTCTACTCTGACGACGAAGAGGGCGGACGCTTTGCGGCACTCGCCATGAAGGGGCGCGGCCGCAAAGATATCGTCGCCGTGTTGGGACCGCAAGACAACCCCGCTGTTGTCGACCGCCTGCGCGGCTACCGCGCCGTCTTGGGCGAAGACCTCCCAGACGCAAACGTTATCTATACCGGCTGGAACAGCGGAGACGGCTATCAGGCCATGCACCTGATTCTCGCGCGCAAGATTGCTTTCGATGGCGTGCTCTGCGGATCGGACCGTATCGCGGCTGGCGTCATCACCGCACTCAACGAGGCAGGCCTATCCGTTCCTGCGGACGTTTCTGTCGTCGGCTTCGACGATCACGAGATTGCGACGCGCTGCGTCCCCGCGCTCACGACCGTCCGCCAGCCCCTGCGCGAAGAAGGCCACATGGCCGCCAACATTGCGCTCGACATGATCAAGGGTGCCGAGCCTACCACCTCCGTGATGCACATGCAGCTGATCCAGAGAGACTCGCTATAAGAAACTGGGGCAGGCTTTCTGCCAGACAGTTGTTGCGGAAAGCCTGCCCCATTATTTTGCCGAATTCTGGGCCGCGCTTCCCCAGTGGACCCCTTTTGGTAATGGGCGACCCCTTCTGGACGCAGATTCCGGGTTGTAGTTTCCCGGCGCACGACGGCAAGCCTCCAAACCATGACGTCACGACATAAAAAACGAGGGAAGGTACGTGTCCTTCCCTCGTTACAGGTACTATGTAGCCGCTCGCCTACATCAGGCGCAGGCTGACCTCCTTGAGCTGGGCGCCACTAACGGCACTCGGGGCACCCGACATGAGGTCGGAGCCGCTGGCCGTCTTGGGGAACGCCATGACGTCGCGGATGGAGTCGGAGCCGGTAAGCAGCATGCACACGCGGTCCAGGCCCAGAGCGAAACCGCCCATCGGGGGCGCACCAAACTTGAGGGCCTCCATGAGGAAGCCAAACTGAGACTCGGCGCGCTCCTCGGTAAAGCCCAGGAGCTTGAGCATGGACATCTGCATCTCGGCGTTGTGGATACGCATACCGCCGCCGCCGGCCTCAAAGCCGTCCATGACAAAGTCGTAGGTGCAAGAACCGGCTGCCAACGGGTCGGCCTCGATCTTGGCGATGTCGGTCTCGGTCGGCAGAGTGAACGGCTGGTGCTCGGCAGCGTAAGCCTTGCGGTCCTCATCCCAGTGGAACAGCGGGAAGTTGACGACCCACAGGAAGTCGTGGCCCTCGCGCTTGATCTCGAGTGCGTTGGCCATGTGAGAACGCATGCCGCCCAGGATCTCGTCAGAGAGCAGGCGCGGGCCGGCGGCGAACATCACAAGGTCGCCGGGCTCGACGTCCATGCGCTCGCGCAGAGCGGCCATCTCCTCGTCCGAGAAGAACTTGACGATGGGGCTGTTGATGGAGCCATCCTCGCGGAAGGCGATCCAGGCCAGACCCTTGGCGCCAAACGTGGAGGCCACGCCGGCGAGCTTATCGATCTTGGCACGTGCCCAGGCACCGGCGCCCTTGGCGTTGATGGCCTTGACGACAGAGCCCTCCTCGTTTGCGGCAGTCGCAAAGACCTTGAACTTGGAGTTGGCGAAGATGCCGGTCAGGTCGACCAGGTGCATGCCATAGCGGGTATCGGGCTTGTCGGAGCCATAGGTGTCCATGGCCTCCCAGTAGTCCATGCGACGCAGCGGCGTGGGCATCTCGACGCCCATGCGGCCGAAGGCATCGGACAGGACCTCTTCGAGTGCGCTCATGACATCGTTCTGGTCCACAAAGGACATCTCGATGTCGACCTGGGTGAACTCGGGCTGACGGTCGGCACGCAGGTCCTCGTCGCGGAAGCACTTGGCAACCTGGTAGTAGCGCTCGACGCCACCGACCATGAGCAGCTGCTTCAGGAGCTGCGGGGACTGCGGCAGCGCGTAGAAGTTGCCCGGCTGGATGCGGCTGGGAACGATGAAGTCGCGGGCGCCCTCGGGCGTGGACTTAAACAGGGAGGGCGTCTCGACCTCCATGAACTCACGGTTGTGCAGCGCCTCGCGAATGGCAAAGGTGAAGTCGGAGCGCAGCTTGAGGTTGGCCATCATCTCGGGACGGCGGAGGTCCAGATAGCGATAGCGCAGGCGGGTGTCCTCGCTGGTCTCGATGCCGTCCTCGATCTGGAACGGCGGGGTGACAGACGTGTTGAGCACCTCGGCGTGGTCGGTCAGGACCTCGATCTCGCCGGTCGCGAGCTTGGTGTTGGTGGTCTCCTCACCACGAGCGCGCACGACGCCGTGGATCTTGATGGGCCACTCGGGACGCATGGTCTCGGCAATCTTAAAGGCGTCGCCGTCGGAGTGCTCGGGGTCGAAGGTGAGCTGCGTGATGCCCTCGCGGTCGCGAAGGTCGCAGAAAATAAGGCCGCCGTGGTCGCGGCGACGACTCACCCAACCGGTGAGGGTGACCTCTTCGCCCACGTTCTCGAAGCGAAGCTCGCCGCAGGTACGGGTGTGCATGGAATGCTCGTCAATGGGACGGGTCTGGCTCATACCAGTGATCCTCCTTTATGGATCTGTGCCGCCCCGTGTCGTTCCGGGCGGCGTCGTACAGATTTGCCCAGCCTGCGTAAACCGCGCAGCCAGACATGGCGTTCTATCTTATCGCACCCGCGTCGATGTGCCGCGAAAAAGTAGCTCTTGCCCAAAGACTTGACGGAGACGAAACAATTGACGCACCGCGGCCGTCGCCCAGGCGTGCGGCGTGCGACAATGTGCCCCAATACAACTGCACTCGGAAAGGCCCGCCATGACTGCACGCCTCATCGTTATGGATATCGACTCCACGCTCATCAACCAGGAGGTCATCGACCTGTTGGGCGAGGAGGCCGGCGTAGGCGAGCAAGTGGCGAAGATCACTGAGCGCGCCATGCGCGGCGAGCTCGACTTTAAGCAGGCGCTCGAGGAGCGCGTGGGGCTGCTTGCCGGCTTGGACGAGAGTGTGTTCGAGCGCACCTTTGAGCGCGTGACGTTTACCCCCGGCGCGCTGGAGCTTGTGCGCTCGGCGCACAGCAAGGGCTGGAAGGTCGGCGTGGTAAGCGGCGGCTTTCACGAGGTCGCCGATAAGATCGTGGCCGCCGCGGGCATCGACTTTTGCCTCGCTAACCGCCTGGAAGTCGTGGACGGCAAGCTCACCGGCAAGCTGGCGGCAGACATCGTGACCAAGGAATCCAAGCTCATCCGGCTGCTGGATTGGGCGGTTGAGTGCGGCGTCGATATGGCACACACCGTGGCAATCGGCGACGGCGCCAACGATATCCCCATGATTCAGGCCGCGGGCACGGGCATCGCGTTTTGCGCCAAGCCCAAAACGCGCGAAGCCGCCCCGTTTGCCATCGACGAGCGCAACCTGATGCTCGCCATGGACATCATCCTGCGTGACTAGCCGATCCGTCTAACAATTGAATCAGTCCGTCCTATAGTTTCCGAACAATTTTGTCTTAGTGTTCGGAAACATACCCTATGAGTGCTAGACTTTGCGCCGTCGAAGGGAACATATATGGATAAGCAAGATCTTGAGCAATTGCTGAGCGATGTTGCCGGCGGAGCAGTCACCCCGGCAGTCGCCCTCACGCGCATCCAAACGGCGCCAACCGCCGATCTGGGTTTTGCACAGCTCGATCTTTCGCGCGGAGTGCGCCAGGGAGCCGGCGAGGTTGTCTACGGTGCCGGTAAAACCGCCGAGCAAATTGCCGCCATTATCGAAGCGCTGCGCGATGCCGGCCAGGAGCGCATCCTGGTCACGCGCCTGGATGCCGAAAAAGCAGCCCGTACCTCGGAGCTCCTCGACAACGGCATCGACCTGGGATATGTCCCGGACGCACAGCTCGCCCTCGTGGGCGGCAAGCCCTCCCCTACCGGCAACGGACGCATCGTCGTCGCCTGCGCCGGCACGAGCGACTTACCCGTCGCCGAAGAAGCCGCGTTGACGGCCGAGTTCTATGGCAACGAGGTCGACCGCCTCTACGACGTAGGTGTCGCCGGCCTGCACCGCCTGCTCGCGCATGCCGAGGAACTTGCCCAGGCGCAGGTGGTCATCGCCATCGCCGGCATGGAGGGCGCGCTGGCGAGCGTTATCGGCGGTCTGGTGAGCTGTCCGGTCATCGCCGTTCCCACCAGCGTTGGCTACGGCGCAAGTTTTGGTGGCGTAGCTGCACTGCTCGCCATGCTCAACTCCTGTGCCAGCGGCGTTTCGGTCGTCAATATCGACAACGGCTTTGGCGCCGCCTACCAGGCAAGTCTTATCAATCATCTGAGCGCCGGCACACCCCGCGCCCGCTAAGGAGCATTCCATGTCCAATCATCAGCACACGCTTATCATCGACGGCACCTCAGGCATCAGCGGCGATATGACCGTCGCGGCCCTGCTCGATCTGGGCGCCAGCGAGGAGCACCTGCGCGAACAGCTCGCCACACTGCCGGTCGACGGCTTTACGATCGCCGTCACGCGTGCAAACAAGCATAGCATCGACGCCTGCGATTTCGGCGTTCAGCTGGCAGAGGAGCTCGAGAACCACGACCACGACATGGCCTGGCTCTACGGCAACGAAGCAGCTGCCGAGCACACGCACGAGCATGAGCACCACCATCATGATCATAGCGAGCACGTACACGAGCACTGCCACGAGCATGACCATGAGGCCCATGGCCATGGCCACGAGGACCACCATCACGCCCATCACCATCACCACCGTTCTTTGGCGGACGTCACCGCCATCATCGACGGCTCACAGCTAAGCGATGGCGCCAAGCGTCGTGCTCTCGCCATTTTTTCCGTACTCGCTGCTGCCGAGGCCAAGGCTCACGGCAAAACACCCGAGACCGTCATGTTCCACGAGGTGGGCGCCGTCGACTCCATCGTCGACGTCTGCTCCGTCGCCATCTGCCTCGACGACCTGGGTATTGAGGACATCGTGGTCGAGTCGCTTTCCGAGGGCCACGGCACCATTCGCTGCGCCCACGGCCTCATGCCCATTCCCGTCCCCGCTGTTGTCAACCTGTGCCAGGCAGGCAATATCGCCCTCACGCCTGCACCTCTCGCCGGCGAGCTCGTGACGCCCACGGGCGCCGCCATCGTCACCGCGCTGCGCACGTCCGACCAACTGCCCCCACGCTACCGCATCGAAGCCGTCGGCTACGGCGCCGGCAAGCGCCCCTACGAGGGTTGCTCCGGCACGCTCCGTTGTCTGCTCGTTCACGTGGATGCATAGCCATGGATGCCCGCAAAGAAAAAAGCCGCGCTGCCATCGTTGCGGCGTTCTCCGAGCTGCTACGCGAAGTGGACTACGGCAAGATTACCGTCGGCGACATCATCGCGCGCGCTCACGTAGGCCGCGCGACATTCTACGGCCTCTTTAAGAGCAAAGACGACCTACTGTCCGAGCTCGTGAGCGACATCTGCACCCATGCCCTCGACGACGATGGCACACCGCTCGACGACCCACTCGTGCAGGTCGAGCATATCCTCAACAACCTCTGGGAGCGCCGCCAGGGCGTACGGGCACTGGTAGCCGGCGCCGGCTCACGCGTCTTCGCCGACTGCCTCCGCAAGACTATCATGTCGCGCGCAGCCGAAACCGTCCCCGCCGACCCCGCAGGCCCCGCCAGCACCATGGACCGCAGCTTCTTACTACACCACATAGCCTCAAGCTTCGTAGCAACCGTCCAATGGTGGGCCTGGCACAACTTCCAAGCAGACAAAGCCGACGTAGCCAAAGACTACCTCTCAGCCATAAAACCCCTCTTCAACTAAGTAAGCCCCTCATCCCAAAGTTCCGCCCTCATCTCAAAGCCCCGCCCCAACCCAAAGCACAATCCATCCCAAAGTATCGACTACAGCCCAACGCCCCTACCAGCAACAAGCCCCTCCCATCCAAATTCAGATATATATGTTGGGTTGCTTGTACGAACGCAACAAAGACCCCGTAGCTGGCCGCATGGGGTAACTTCCCAGCGCATTCCGCAGGACGCAAAAAGGCTCGCCGCACGAAATGCGCGGCGAGCCTTTTTGCATGTCCGAGGACGCGCTGGGAAGTTACCCCATGCGGTCAGCGGACAACTATGTAGCCTTTGACTAGAACATGCCCAAGAAACCGTGCACAAACAGTGCGGCCCGAGCGGCACCGATAAACGGTGCGATGCCAGGAACAAGCAGGCCATACTTCCAGTTGTTGTCGGCCTTGTTCTTGATCGGCAGTACCTGGTAAGCCATGCGAGGACCAAGGTCACGAGCCTGGTTCATGGCGAAGCCGGTGATACCGCCCATGCCCATGCCAACGGCCCAAACGATCAGACCGACGCAGATGGCGAGCATCAAAACGTTCTCGCCAGCGCGGCTAGCGGCAGCAAGGATGGCGCTGATGAACACGAAGGTGCAGATGGCCTCACAGAAGAAGTTGCGGGCATAGTTCGCGCCCTCGGTGGTGGGGTTGGTCGAGAAGATGTTGCGCTGGGCAATGGGGTCGACGACGCCCTCGGAAGCCTTGAACTCATCGGCATACATCAACCAAGCGATTACGGCGCCCACAAAGCCGCCGAGCATATCGGCAAGCATGAAGGGGATGCAGCTGCTCCACGGCACCAGGCCTACGATGCACTGGGCAAGCACCATGGCGGGGTTCATGCACACGGCGCCGCCAAAGACAAACAGGCAGACCGAGATGCCAAAAGACCAGGTGGTGATGGCAAACATGTGACCGGAGCCCTGATACTTGGTGCCCTTGAGCACGGTATCGCAGTGTACGCCCACGCCAAAGATGATCATGAGGGCCGTTGCGCCGAATTCGCAGAGGAGTTTGGTAAGCATAAAACCTTATCTTTCTTGTCGGTTATAAACGATTCGTTTAGGCCGCGTACTAGTGCTGCGCGACGACAACGCCCAGGCCATCGGGAATGACGGCCACCTTGGCATCGGCACCCTTCATCTCAAAGGCGAGCTTGAGCGCCTCATCGAGAGTGTTGACCGGCGTCATGTGCATATCCTTGATCATCTGGTGATTGCACAGATCGGTAACCATGATCACAGGGTGATGCGCCAGGATGCGGGCAAAGATCTGGCTCGTCCACTGGTCGGGCAGGGTCTCGTCCTTGGGACGATCGATGCAGGCACGCTCAAACTCCGCCGGATCGTTGTCGGCGATGTTGTGATAGAAGCCCTCGCCACCGTGGCCGTCGGCACAACCGGCGA
>USMR01000008.1 GCA_900555815.1 uncultured Collinsella sp. | reverse complement strand
CCTCGGTCGAGGTCGCAGCGGAATCAATGACAAACTCGCCCGCGCGCCCGGCGCGCCGCACTAGCTCGGTAAACACGGACTCAGCCATCGTCGAGCGACAGATGTTCCCATGGCAGATAAACAGTACACGTTGCATATGCGGTTTCCTTTCGATCGCCATCATCGAGCTCGAGTATCGCATCTACGCCTGCGCCCTTGCCCGCCTGCGCTCCCAGTGAGCCAATTTAATCGTCACCAGCGTAAGCACCCAGGCCACAAGCGAGAACGCGGCACCCACTGCGCCTACGTGCGCAATGCCAATGCTGCTTACCACGGCGCCGCCCACTGCGGTGCCAAACGAGATGCCGACGTTAAACGCCATGGGCTCAACCGAACTTGCGAGTACCATCGACTTGGGATGGCGGCTGCGTGCCACGTCCATGAAGTGCGTGATGCACGACACCGAGAACAAGTACATGAGCAGCGCCAAGCTAAAGACAAAGGCCAGCGCGAGCGGCATGGTGCCGCCCACAGCAAACAGCCCGAGTAACGCCGCAGCCTGCAGCACGAACGTCACAAGCAGCGCCTTCATGCCAAAGCGCGCATCGATCCATCCGCCCAGGATGTTCGAGATCAGGCAGAACACGCCGTAGGCCATGAGCGTGGTACTGGCTTCGACCGTGCCCATGCCCAGCACCTGCTCAAGATAAGGCGTCACGTAGCCATAGAAAACGTAGACCGACCCCACGCCAAACAAAAAGATGAGCATGCCGGTGACGATGCTCGGCTCGCGTAGCAGACCCGCCTGCTCGCGAAAGGTGGCGGGCTCGTCGGTTTGCCCAGCGCGCGGCATAAACATCACGAGCGCTCCGCAGATCAGAACGGCAAAGGTCAGCGTGCCGTACATGGCCACGTGCCAGTCGAGCGTGTCGGCCACAAACTTGCCGATCGAAGTGACAAAGACCATTGCCACGGAAAACGCGCCGTACACCACCGAGATGGCGAGTGAGGTCTGCTGCGGGGACAGCAGCTCGGGGATATACGTCACGCCCACGGCGAGCAGTGCGCCCGAGACGGAGCCCAAGATGATGCGCGAGGCGAACAGCACTTGAAAGTTGGGTGCCAGCGCCATGACCAGATTGCCGAGCACAAAGACGATGCTATAGCACACGAGCAGTTGGTAACGACGGAAGCGCCCCGTGCTGAGCGCGAGCACCGGCGTCGCGATAGCGTAGATCAGTGCGAACACGCTAATAAGTTGGCCTGCGGTGGCAAGCGATACGCCGAGTTCCGTCGCCAAGTCACTTTCGATGCCGATGACCACGAACTCCGAACAGCCGAGCGAAAAGCCTAACAACACGAGCAGCGCCAGGCAGAGCTTGGTGCGCGCGGGGGAGAGCGCGGCGGCGGTTGACTTACTTTTTGGCGTGGTTGCGGCGGTCAAGGTTGTCACTCCAATGTCGCGTGAATAAGCGGGATTCAATCCCTGCAACTCTAACAGAATGTGACAAAGGGACAGTCTCTTTGTCACATTCGCGGCGTGGCTGCCGCCTAAACCGTCACAACATTCGATGAAAATCTCGAAATCGAGGAAAAGCGTCGAATGTTGTGACGGTTTTCGTGTCCGGCGCGGGTGAGCTTCGGTGTCGTCTGGGGGTATAAAACTAGCGAATGTTTATTTGCGAGGCCTAAGGGGCGCCCCGTATGGATATCGATAACTTTGAATGGTGGTATAGCGAGGGTGAGGCTCCGGACGAGGAGTGGGACGAGCCCACGCCGCGTGACGTGTCGAGCGACGAGGACGAGACCGGCACCGTCGTCGCCGCCGACTCGGACGCCGCCCTCGACCCTGTCGAGCCCCTGACCTTCGAACAAGCTTGGGCCCAAGCTGAGGCAGACGAGGCCAAGGCCGACGCTACGGCCACGCTCAGCGAGCCAGCCGACATGTCGATCTCGCCGGCAAAGACCCCGCAGCCGCGTCACACCATCGATCCCGACAGCACGGCATCCTTCAGTATTCTCGACGTGCCCTCGCAGGGTGCCCAGGCGCCCGCGCCCACACGTCGCCCCAATCTGTCTCGCGAGGAAGATGCAGGACGTCGCTCTCCGCTCGGCCCCATCCTTATCGCCTTCATGGCCGGCGTTATCGCATGCTCGGTAATTGGAAACGTCTGGAGCCATGTTGAGCAACAGCGAAAAGACGCCGCCAAGGTCGAGATGTCTGTCGAGCAATCGCTCAGTCGTACGCGCTCGGTACATGTGTCGGTCGAGGTCAAGGACGGCGCGACGTGGGACACCGCGCGCGGCGACAGCCAAATGCTCATCCACATCGTGGGGCGCACGCTCAAAGGGCAGACGATTGACGAGTATCAATACGTCAATTCCGCTGGTGACGGCATCGAACTTAAGCCCGGCGACTACGAGCTCACCGTCGATGAACCGCCCGTCGCCACCGACGGCACGCGCTTCCGTGCCTCAAAGCGCATGGTCCCCGTGAGCTTTAACTCACAGGCGCCCGATACGGTCGACACCACACCGCAGGGCGGGTTCGACCTTTACGTGGATACCCAGTAGGCGCTCGCTACTCATTCCGCTATGGCTACTCAATAATCGCCTGCCGTCCCGTCCCGCCGCCAAGAGTGGGACAATAGCCCTCGACACTATTGTTTACTTTTGGAGGAAGTAGCATGTCTACCGTCACTACCATCAAGCGCGGTGGCCTCACCGCGGCCATCGATTCCATGGGCGCCCAGCTCACGAGCCTTGCTCTCAACGGCAACGAGTATCTGTGGCAGGGCGACCCCGCCTTTTGGGGCAAGCATGCGCCCATCCTGTTCCCCATTGTGGGTTCGCTGCGCAACAACACGGCAACGTCTGCGGCCGGCACCTGCGAGATGCCGCGCCACGGACTCGCGCGCATCGTCGAGCACAAGCTGGTCGAGGTTTCGGAGGACGGCTCCTCGGTAACGTACGAGATCACCGACACGTCCGAGTCGCTCAAGGCCTTTCCGTTCCACTTTAAGCTCAACATGACCTATGCCCTGACCGGCGACGCCACCCTCACGCAGACCTTTGCCGTCACCAATACCGGCGACGTGGACCTGCCGTTCTCGGTGGGCGGCCACCCCGCATTTAACGTGCCCGCCCCCGGTGCCGAGGACGAGGCGTTCGAGGATTACGAGCTGGCGTTTACCGAGGCTTGGACTAACGAGGCTCCTATCATCACGCCCGACGGTCTTATGACGTTCGAGGGCAGCTACAAGGCTCCCAATAACTCGGACGTGCTGCCCATCACGCACCGCAGCTTCGATAACGATGCCATCATGTTCACCGATACTCCGGGCTCCACGCTCACGCTGCGCGGCCGCAAGTCGGGCCACGGCGTCAAGATCGACTTTGAGGGCTTTAAGTACATTGGCGTGTGGTCTGCCGCCAACGACGCTCCGTTTGTGGCGCTCGAGCCCTGGACCGGTCATACCACCATGGACACCGAGGACGATGTCTTTGAGCACAAGGTCAACACCATCACCCTGGCCCCGGGCGAGACGGACAAGCGCAGTTTTAGCGTTACCTTGCTCTAGAGGTTCCGCCGTTCTAACGAGCGGCGGACCGGTCGACGCTGCGCCCTTAGGTTCCGCCGTTCTGACGAACGGCGGACCAGTCGACGCTGCGCGCCGCCCAGAGCGACAATTTGTCATTCAAAAGGCAAGGCATAGACCTTCTGGTCATGCCTTGCCTTTTTCATGCCACTTGTCGCTCTGGACGTCGCTCACCGGCATTGCCAAAACATCGGCGTCCCCAATGATTACCGTGTGTCTATTAATTTTTCGAGCTTGTGCTGCGCTGCTGGTTGCTGGCGTATATCCTGTTAAGTCGTCAGCATACGATTCAACAGGGAAGGCAGATTATGCATTCTCCCCATCAACGCGACGCGCATCCACAGCCGGTATGCAGCCGTCGCATCTTTTTGGGTGGCGCTCTCGCTGCGAGCGCTACTGTCGTCGCCGGCGCACTTGCCGGTTGCCAGCGCCCCTCCACGCTGGAAGTAGTTCAGCCCACGACGGGCGGCGGTCGCGACGACCTGTCCGATTCCGTGATCGGCAAGGACAAGATTCGCATTGGCATGGAGGCGGCCTACGCCCCGTACAACTGGCAGGTCTCCGAAGCCAGCAAGTACACTATCCCCATCGACAACGTGCAGGGCGCCTATGCCGATGGTTACGACGTGCAGATCGCCAAGATCGTCTGCAAAGCCCTCGGTGGCGAGCCCGTTGCCGTCAAGCAGAGCTTCTCGGGTCTTATCGATTCGCTCAACAACGGCCAGATCGACCTCATCATTGCCGGCATGAGCGCCACGCCCGAGCGCGAGGAGTCCGTCGGCTTTTCCGACCCGTACTTCATTGGCTACTTTGGCCTGTTCGTAAAAGAGGGCTCGCCCTACCAAAACGCGACCAAGCTCAGCGACTTTAGCGGCGCTACGGTGCTCGGCCAAAAGGACACCATGCTCGATACCGTCATCGACGAGATCCCGGGCGTTGTCCACAAGAACCCGGTCGATTCGGTTCCCACGGTGTTTTCGAACCTGCTGCAGGGCACGTGCGACGCCGGGACCTACAACACCGAGAATGAGAAGGGCTATATGGCCCAAAACCCGGGTATCGTGCCGATTCAATTTGCCGAGGGCGAGGGCTTTAAGCAGGAGGTCACGGCAAACGTCGGCTGCCGCAAGGGCTCGGACAAACTGCTTAAGCTCATCGACAAGACACTCAAGGGCATTAGCCAAGAGGAGCGCGACCAAATGTGGGACGCGTGCCTCGACCGTCAACCGGCATAGGGAGGCAGCATGAAAACCATTAATCGCCTGGCCTCCTTTATCAAGGCCGACCACCGTTATGTGTACCTGGGCACGAGCGTTATCGCGGCGCTCGGCTTGGCGTTTAGCCAGCGCAACCCCACGCCGCTGAGCTTCCTGGCTCCCACGGGCGTGTTCCAAGATTGCCTTTGGGCGATTCTTTGGGCCTGGCTCGTCGTGTCGGCGGCGGCGCTGGTCACCAAGCTCATGCACTGGAACGACTATCGCGAAACGTCGCCGTTTGCTTCCGAGCGCTTCCGTCGCGGCGCGCGCCTGGGCAGTTATGTCGTCGTTGCTATTGCGGTGATCTTCTTTGTCGACCGTTGCGTCATGTCGTTTATCGATCTGGTGCAGGTGAGCATTGTCTCGGATTCCAACCCCAGCGACTTTTTGTCGAGCCTGGTCTACATGACCTACAAGAGCGGCGACTTCTTCATTCGCGGTATCGAGATCACCATCGCGCTTGCCACCTTCGGCACCGTCATCGCATTCTTCCTGGCGCTGCTCTTCGTGTTCCTGCGCATTCAGACCTTCGATCGCGTGGATAACGATCTGGTGCGCTTCTTTAAGAGCATCGGCCGCGGCTTTGCGACCGTCTACTCTACCATCGTGCGCGGCACGCCCATGATGGTCCAGGGCCTGCTCATCTATTACGCGGGCTTCACCGTTTTGCGCGGCATGGGCTTCGAGACCGCCCAGGCCAACCAGATTTGGAGTACCTTCACCGCCGGTCTCGTCACCATCTCGCTCAACTCCACCGCCTACATGATGGAGGTCCTGCGCGGCGGCATCGAGTCCATCGATCCCGGCCAGGCCGAGGCGGCGCGCTCGCTGGGTCTGTCGCAGTGGCAGGCCATGCGCAAGGTCGTGTTCCCCCAGGGTATTAAAAACGCGATCCCCGCACTCACCAACGAGCTCATCATCAACATCAAGGATTCGTCGGTGCTTTCGGTCATCGGCGTGTTCGACCTCATGTACGCCACCACCACCGTCGCCGGCGTGTACTACCGCCAGATGGAGGTCTACTGCGTGGCGCTCGTGGTCTACCTGATCCTGACGCTCGTGGCGAGCCGCCTGCTCGAGGCCTTTGGCAAAAAGCTCGGCGCCGAGGCCCCGGCAACGCTGCCCAGCTCCAACTAGGCTCAAGACGAGGAGAATCATCATGGCAGATATCGCCACTACCGGCACCGCGGCCGCCGCACAGACCAATGAGCCGCTTATCCGCGTCGAGGGCCTGCGCAAGAGCTTTGGCTCGCTCGAGGTGCTTAAGGGCATCGACCTGTCCGTTAACCCCGGCGAGGTCGTTACCATTATCGGCGCCTCGGGCTCGGGCAAGTCGACCTTCCTGCGCTGCCTCAACCTGCTCGAGACTCCGGACGCGGGCCATATCTGGTTTCACGGCCAGGACCTTACGGCCGAGCGCTGCAACATTAACAAGCTGCGTGAGGACATCGGCATGGTGTTCCAGGGCTTTAACCTGTTCAACAACATGGATGTGCTCGACAACTGCACGCTCGCGCCCGTCACGCTCAAAAAGATGAGCAAGGCCGAGGCCGAGAAGGTCGCGATGGAGCATCTGACGAGCGTGGGGCTCGAAAAGTTCGCGCACGCCGCCGTGGGCCGCCTATCCGGTGGCCAAAAGCAGCGCGTGGCCATCGCGCGCGCCCTGTGCATGAATCCGCAGATCATGCTGTTCGACGAGCCGACCTCCGCACTCGACCCCGAGATCGTGGGAGAGGTGCTCGAGGTCATGCGCAAGCTTGCGGCCGACGGCATGACCATGGTCGTCGTCACGCACGAGATGGCCTTTGCCCGAACCGTGTCCGACCGCGTGGTCTTTATGGACAAGGGCGTGGTGCTCGAGGACGCCGCGCCGGCCGAGCTCTTCGGCAACCCCAAACACCAGCGCACGCGCGAGTTCCTCTCTCGTTATCTGGAGGACAAATAACCGACCGCAAACGCTTATGTGGCAGGGCCGCTCCCGTGGGGCGGCCCTCGTCATCACAATCGAAAGGATGTCATGGCCGAGGTTTGGCGCTTCTTTGCGCATGAGGACGATTTTGCCGATATAGACGAGGCAGGCGCGTGCGAGCGCTTGGGCCGCGTTCTGTCGTTTCCGACCGTCTCGAGCATGGATGCCGAGGCGGTGGACTGGCAACCTTTCGACGACCTGCGCGCCTATATGCAGCAGGCCTGGCCGTACGTATTTGCGGCGGGCGAGGTCGAGCTTATCGACCATTCGCTATTGGTGACGCTTAGCGGTTCCGACCCTGACCTCAAGCCCATTATGCTCATGGGCCACATGGATGTGGTTCCCGTGGTGCCGGGTACCGAGGCCGACTGGACGCACGACCCCTTTAGCGGGCACGTGGACGACACCTACATCTGGGGCCGTGGAGCGATCGACATGAAGGACCAGGTCGCAGGCATTCTCGAGGCTGTCGAGTATGCGCTGGCGCACGGTTGGCAGCACGAGCGGACGCTGCTCCTGGCCTTTGGCCAGGACGAGGAGACGACGCAGTGCGGCGCAGGCGCCATCGGCCGTGCGCTCGAGGAGCGCGGTGTTGAGCTCGAGTTCCTGATCGACGAGGGCGACTACCGCATCGTTTCGGATGCCGAGTACAGCGCGGGCGAGGGTTGGCTCATGCACGCCGACCTGGCTGAGAAGGGCTATGCCGACATTGTGCTCAAGACAAAGAGCGCGGGCGGGCATTCCTCCAACCCCTACGGCGGCACGTCGCTCGAGGTGCTCAGCCGTGCCATCACCGCAATCTGCGATATCGAGTGGCCGACACGCGTGACCGATTTGCTTGCCGCCCAGCTCGTCGAGCTGGGGCTCTACACGGCGGATGAAATTGCCGCCAACGGGGGCGCCATTGTCCGCGATTGCCTCGCCAGCAAGAAGCTCTATCCGCTCGTGACCACCACCTGCGCGCCCACGCAGATCGAGGGTGGCAGCACCGGCGCCAACGTAATGCCGCAGGATATGTGGGCCAACATTAACTTCCGCATGCTCGAGGGCACGAGCGTGGCCGACGTTGTGGCGCGCTGCCGCGAGGCGGTTGCCGCGGCGGGCCTTGCCGGACGTGTGGAGGTCGAACTTGGCCCCGGCAGCTCCGAGCCTTCGCCGTCCCCGCGCGTTGGTGGACCGGGACTCGAGGCCGTTCGCGCCATCGCCGCCCGCTATTTCCGTGATCCAAAGAGGACGGAGGAAAACGGATCATCCGAGCCGTTGGCGATTGTCCCCTCGACCGTGACCGGCGCGACCGACGCTGCCAACTACCAGCGCATTTGCTCCGAGTGCATTCGCTTCTCGGCCTTTGTGGTCGACGATGACGAGTGCGACCGCGGCGTCCACGGCACCAACGAGCGTATCACCCGCCGCGCCTACCTCCAGGGCGTGCGCTTCCTCATCGCCCTGCTCCAAACGCTCTAGCCAAAAAGCAGGCCCTTGGTGCAATGGGGTCAGGTTTGTTTGCACCAATCATTCCGTGCGGGTTATATGCAGGTTTGCCTGCGCACGCTATCATATATGGGTTAGACCGCAACTATGTACCCCATACGCGAAGGGATGCGCATGTATCTGAAGATCGACATGTTCTAGCCGGGCTTACCCCCGCAGCGGTGCCCCGCGCCCCATCAACTCTGCCGATTTTCACCTTCACGCATATTAAGGAGTCCCGCCATGCGCGACAAGCTCGAAAAGATCATCAAGGCCTACGAGGAGCTCGAGAAGAAGCTTTCCGACCCGGCCGTCGCCTCCGATATCAAGGAGTTCACGCGTCTCAACAAGGAGTACGCGCACCAGTCCGACCTCATCGCCGCCTCGCGCGAGTACATCGGCGCGCTCGATGACATCGAGGCTGCCAAGGAAATGCTGCACGATACCACCGATGCCGATGAGAAGGAGATGCTCCAGATGGACATCTCCGAAAACGAGGCCAAGCTTCCCCAACTCGAGGAAGACATCAAGTACATGCTCATCCCGAGCGACCCCAACGACGACAAGAACACCATCGTCGAGATTCGCTCCGCCGCCGGTGGCGACGAGGCGGCCATCTTCGCCGGCGACCTCTACAAGATGTATCAGCGCTTTTGCGAGTCGCGCGGCTGGAAGACCACCGTGCTCGATTCCAGCCCCAGCGAGGCCGGCGGCTTTAAGTCCATTGAGTTCAAGGTCGAGGGCGACCGCGTTTACTCCGTCATGAAGTTCGAGTCCGGCGTGCACCGCGTCCAGCGCGTCCCCAAGACCGAGTCCCAGGGTCGCATCCAGACTTCAACGGCTACCGTAGCCGTGCTTCCCGAGGCCGAGGAAATCGACGTCCAGATCAACCAGTCCGACCTGCGCATCGACACCTACTGCGCCTCCGGCCCTGGCGGTCAGTGCGTTAACACTACCTACTCCGCCGTGCGCATCACCCACCTGCCCACCAACACCGTGGTACAGTCGCAGGAGCAGCGCTCCCAGATTCAGAACCGCGAGGTCTGCATGCAGATGCTGCGCGCCCGTCTGTACGAGATGGAACTCGAGAAGCAGCAGGCCGAGCTCGGTGCCGAGCGCCAGAGCCAGATCGGCCACGGCAACCGTTCCGAGAAGATCCGTACTTACAACCAGCCCCAGGACCGCGTGACCGATCACCGTATCGGCTTCAACTCCACCTACAACGGCGTCCTTCTGGGCGATCAGCTCGGCACCGTCATCGAGGCGCTCGCCGCCGCCGAGCGTGCCGAGAAGCTGGCACAGGCCGTTTAAGTTACGGCGTTTTACCAAACGCCGTAACTGCTCGACGCTGCGCGCCGCCCAGAGCGACAATTTGTCATTCAAAAGGCAAGGCATGACCAGAAGGTCTATATCTTGCCTTTTTCATGCCAACTTGTTCGCTCTGGACGTCGCTCGCTGTCCGTCCTCTACCTGCAGCGTTGCCATCGCTGCCGAAGACGGCAATTGGTTAGTTGGCACTTAGGGACGTTCCTTTTCTGCCGGCAGTTTGGGACACTCCTAGCTTAGTAGTCATTGGACGTTCTTAAACGACTAGTCAAATAAGAACGTCCCCAATGACTAGGTTAGGCACATTGCTTTGTGAGTTTATTCAATCTTCTTTAATAACAATTAAGTTGTTTACCTGCTTAAAGTTACTTATCATTTTTAAAAATAATGCTCGAAAAAGCGTCCGAGAAGTCGCGGGGCGATTTTTGAGGGGTCGTTCGTCAAGCAATGTGGCAAGTTCTTGGTTAGATATTGGTCAGTTTTGGGTCAACCTTGCCAAAAGCTTGACGAATGCAGATTTAGACGTCGATGAATGAACATTTCAGGCAGGTTCCAAGCAAAAATCTGGGCTGATTCTCGATAATCGCTTCCAATCGTCCCTTGCCGCGTGCCGCCCTCGCGTACAATCTGCTCCGACATTCGCGCGCCGTCCGGCGCTTAAGAGGGGAGGGCCCCATGGCAAACGAGATTTGGACCATCAAGCGTTGTCTCGAGTGGACCAAGGAGTACCTGGCCGAGCGCGGCGAGGAGCACCCCCGTCTTTCTGCCGAGTGGCTGCTCTGCGCTGCCACGGGTTTGGCACGCATCGACTTATATATGCGCATGGACGAGACGCTTAACGCGGCTCAGCTCGAGACCATGCACGCGGCCGTTGTTCGTCGCGCTAAAGGTGAACCGCTGCAGTACATCACCGGCAGCACGCAGTTTCGCATGATCGACGTCGCGTGCGCCCCCGGCGTGCTCATTCCGCGCCCCGAGACCGAGATGCTCGTCGAGGAAGTCCTCAATTATCTGGATGCCGAGGTGCTGAGCCCCGAGGCTGCTGCCCGTCAGCGTGTTGAGCTGCCTTGGAACGATGAGGTCGAAGAGGCCCGCAAAGCCGAGGCGGCGCTGGCCGACGAGCGCGCGACCGCCGAGCGTCGTGCCGCCAACCTCACGGCCGCCGACGAGGCGGCGCTGGGCGGCGATGTGCTGGGCAGCCGTGCCTATGCCGAGGAACTGGCCGACCGCGAGGCCGAGGAAGCCGCCGCGCAGGCAGCAGAAGCCGAAGCCGCGGAAGCCGCCGAGTCCGAGCTCGACGAATACGGCATCGCCATCGAGGGTGCCGGCCAGGAGACGGCTTCAGCTCAGGATGCCGCTGCGCCTGCTCCAGCCGAGCCCCGCACTGCCCGCGTTCTCGAGGTCGGCTGCGGCACGGGCTGCATCTCGCTCTCCCTTGCCTGGGAGCGTCGCGGCCACGTTACCTGCACCGCCACCGATATCGAGCCGCGCGCCATCGATCTGGCCACCAAAAACCGCGACGCCCTCGGCCTCACGGCAGATGAGGTTGCCTTTAGCCTCACCAACCTGGTGAGTTCCATTCCCCACGACGAGTGGGGCACCTTCGACGTGCTTGTCTCCAATCCGCCCTACATTCCGACCGACGTCATGCGCTCACTGCCGCACGAGGTCAAGGACTTCGAGCCCGACCTAGCGCTTGAGGGCGGCGCCGACGGCCTCGATATCTTCCGCCGCCTGCTCAATGCGGCGCCTTACATGCTGCGCGCCGGCGGCCTGTTTGCCTGCGAGCTCTACGAGGGCGCCCTCGATGCCGCGGCCGAGCTCTGTCGCCAGGCAGGCCTTTCGGACGTGCGTATCGTCCACGACCTCACCGATCGTCCCCGCATCGTTCGAGCCATCGTCACCGAGCCCAAACAGCGTATTTAAGCTGAATAAATAGACATTTGCGCAAGTTTGTCCTTGCAATATACCGTAAAACTTCTACTATAGAAGGAGAAAGGTATGTCAAATCAGCTGCATCGGTACCGTATCGTGCTTGATTACATTGAACCTTGGCTTGATGAGCAGGATGAAGCTACGCTGAAGCAGATTTATGCAGACCTTTTGGTGCTCGAGAAGGAAGGTCCCAGCCTTGGTCGTCCGCTGGTTGACCGCGTAAAGGGCTCGAAGCTTCATCATTTAAAGGAGCTGAGAGTGACGTCGTGTGGTGGGCAGGTGATTCGCATCCTCTTCGCCTTTGACCCCAAGCGCCAGGCGGTATTGCTATTGGCGGGTGATAAGTCGCGAGCGGGATCGTCAAGGGCAAAATGGAACGGTTGGTATGCGATCAACATTCCAAGGGCCGAGCAAATATACCGTCGCCACGTAAGGAGGCTCGATCGAGATGGAACTGCATGAGTATATGGAATCTCGCGGGATAACACGCGACTCCATTACCGCCGAGCAGGAGAGGACTCGCGATCGTATCGAAGCCTATAAGCTTGCTCAGATTCGCAGGTTAAAAGATCTAACACAGGCGTCGGTCGCCCAGTCGATGGGCGTTTCTCAAAAACGTGTATCCGAGCTCGAGCGTGGGGAGTTGGGTTCGATGAGGCTCGACACGCTGAGCAGGTACGCAGAGAGCCTCGGCGGAAAACTGGTTGCAAGCATCGAGTTTCCCGATCGTACCGTTACGCTTGCGCGCTAAAAATCTTCAATTAACCCCCTCACTTTCACCGACTACTAGAGCCGCTCACCAAACCAACATGCGCTCTGGGCAAATAGGTTGAATGTTTCGTGCGAGAATGCCCCACAGTAAACAAACTTGCACCGGAGCGTAAGGGGCTGGCATACACATGCAGACGGTCTATCGGGTATACGAGGGAACGCGCGAGCCGCATCGGCTTGCCGTCGAGCGCACGGCCGAGGTGCTCGGCCGCGGCGGCCTGGCCTTGATTCCGACCGAGACCGTCTACGGTGTTGCCGTGGCAGTCAACGCCTTCTCGGACGCCGTGCCCCAAGATACAAGCGAATTCCCATCGTG
>USMR01000007.1 GCA_900555815.1 uncultured Collinsella sp. | reverse complement strand
GTCGCCGGCAAGGTCGCGGTGATTCCGAGCAAGACCGAGGTCGATGCCGGCGATGAGATCACCGTCGATGTCTATGCGGCCGACGCCAAGAACGTCAACGCCCTGGGCGCGCTCGTCAACTTTAAGAGTGACCAGTTTGAGTTTGTGTCCGAGAGCATCTCGCAGGATGGTTCGACCGCCGGCATGGAGAACCTGTCGCGCGAGAAGGTCCAGTTCGCGGACGGCACACAGACCATCAACCTCGCCTTTGCCAACCGCGGCGACGGCAAGCTCTACAACGGCACTGGCGCGGTGGCGAGCTTCAAACTCAAGGCCAAGACGGCCGGCAAGGTTGAACTGCCCTCGACGTCTTGGCTCATCGGTCCGGCGTGCGATGCGCTCGAGTTTACGAGTGACGGTACCGTGACGATGCCGGACGTTCCGCAGCCCACGGTTGCCGAGTACGGTCAGGATGCCTTCAACATCACGATGACCAACGACGAGCTCACGACCGACGACGGTTCCAACGTCGAGAAGCTTATTCAGCAGAAGAGCTATAACGCGCTGTTCGATAACGATGAGGGCGACAACGGCTTTGAGTTCCTGTGGAACTGGAGCGGCAACTGGGGCAGCGAGGGCAAGCTTCCGAGTTACGTGAAGCTTCCCACCACGATGACATTTGCCTTTAAGACACCATCGAAGCTCGATGCCGTTGAGGTCGTCAACCGCGACGGCGGTAACGGCACCGTGCAGAAGATCAAGGCCGTCGTGACGTTCGAGGATGGCTCGACCCAGGAGTTCGCGGGTGGGGAGTACGATTCCTTCCAGGCTCGCTACGCCTTTGGCCTCTCTGCCGAGAACAAGGGCAAGAAGGCGACTAAGGTCGAGATCACGCCGATTGTGGCTTCGGGGGACCATATGCTAAATCTTCTCGAGATCATGTTCAACTAATCGCAGTTTGTGGTGGCCATCGTGGTTATCGTGCTGGGCAAGAACCAGACCGAGTTCTTTGAGGGCGACGTTACGCTCGTCGACGCTAAGGCCACGCCCGAGAGCGCCGGCTACCCCTATGTGACGGTCGAGAGCTCCGACTCCTCTGTGGTGAGCGTCTCCGCTGTTCAGGCCGGCGATAGCGTGAACTACTACTTGCGTGCCAACAAGGCCGGCAAGGCAACGATCACGGTGGCGTCAGTGCTCGACCCCTCCAAGACCGCATCCTATGAGGTCGAGGTCAAGGCTGGTGTCGACACCTCTGCGCTCATGGCGGCGCTTTCCAAGGCCGCGGGCTACAGCGAGTCCGTCTACACCAAGGATTCTTATGCAGCTCTCACCGCTGCGGTCGAGGCGGCTCAGAAGCTTCTCGACGGCGGCCAGGGCAGCTATAGCAAGAAGGATGTCGCAGACGCTACGACCAAGATCGAAAAGGCAATCGACGGCCTCAAGATGCGCCCCGTTGATGAGAAGAAGCTCATCAACACGCCCGAGAACCGCGAGAACGTCAAGGTGACCGGCTTCTCGAGCGAGGCCGACTATGAGGGCAGCAACGCCGTCAACGCTCTTGACGGCGATGAGCAGACGCTCTGGCACAGCGACTATGCTTATAAGACCGGTATGCCCCAGCACCTGACCGTCGACCTGGGCCGCGACTACGATCTCACCGACGTCACGTTCCTGCCGCGCCAGGACGGCGGCACGAACGGCGATATCTTTGAGGCCGAGGTGCTGGTCTCCGACACCGCCGACGGTTATGAGATGGGCACCGCCGCGTCGATGGGTACGTTTACCTTCGACAACGACGGCCGCGTGCTCACCGACCGTGGCGACTGGAAGCAGATGAGCTTTGGTGCCGCGCGCGGTCGCTACGTGACCGTCAAGGTGCTCCACGCCGGCGGTGGCAGCGTTGACGCCTACTGCAGCATGGCGGAACTCAAGTTCTACGGTGCGGCCGTTCCCGATCCGGTGGCGAAGGACGACCTCACTGCCGCGATTGAAAAGGTTGATGCCGAGGTTGCAGCCGGCGACCTTAAGGCCAGTGACTACACCGAGGCTTCCTGGACCGCGTTCCAGAACGCCTTGGCGAGCGCCCGCGCCATCCTGAGCGACGAGAACGCCATGCAGGACGAGGTCGACCAGGCACTCAAGGCGCTCGAGGATGCCCGTGACGCGCTCGAGAAGACCCCGGTGACCCCAGTTGAGAACCCGACCAAGAAACAGCTCAAGGCCCTGGTCAAGCAGGCGAAGGAGACTGACACCAAGGGAAAGACGGCCGAGTCCGTCAAGGCCCTGACGGATGCCATTACCTACGCCGAGGATGTCTTGGGTGATGAGAATGCTTCCGACACCCAGCTCCAGGCGGCTTATGACCAGCTCAAGCTGGCCATCGAGGGCCTTAAGGATGCCGACTCCGGCAACCAGGGCGGTTCGGGCAACCAGGGTTCCGGCAATGGCTCGAACGGCGGCAGCCAGGCGGGCAAGCCCGCAGGCGACAAGGCCCAGGGCGGCAAGAAGAACGGTTCGGCGATCCCCGTTACTGGCGATCAAACGGCGGCAACTGTCGCGACTGTCGGTGGCCTTGGAGCCATCATCGCTGCGATCGGTGCCTTCTTCCACCGTCGCAATAAGGCTGAGTAGTCCCAGCGACAACTAAGCAAACGTGCCCGCGGTCCCACCCAAGCACGGTGGGCACGCTTTTTTATTTCAGCTAACGTACGTCATGGCAATCCCCGGTAGGTCGAGGGGTGGGTTTGGGGGGGGGCCCCGGGTTTTTGGGAGACGGTTTGGTGGCAACCCCCCCGCCCCTCCCCCCCCCGCCCCCCCCCCACCCCCCCCCCCCCCCCCGCCCGGGGGGGGGGGGGGGTTGGGGCGGGGCGCGCCGTTTCTCCCCCCCCCCCCCCCCCCCCCCAAAATATATTAAAAACCCCCCCCCCCCCCCCCCAAACCCACCACGCAGACCGCAGGGACGGGAGCAGCTATACTACTCTCTGTAGTTAAGGGTCGCGGATTCGCCGCGTCACCGCTCTCAACAGGAGGTCTTTGTTTATGGCAGATCAGAAGCCGGTTGTCGGGATCATCATGGGCTCCAAGTCCGATCTGGGCGTTATGGAAGGTTGCACCGCCGAGCTCGAGGCACTGGACGTGCCCTATGAGCTCGTCATTGCAAGCGCGCACCGCACGCCGGCGAAGGTCCATGAGTGGGCCTCGACTGCTGCCGACCGCGGCATCAAGGTGATTATCGCTGCCGCCGGCAAGGCTGCTCACCTGGGCGGTGTCGTGGCTGCGTTTACGCCGCTGCCGGTTATCGGCGTGCCTATGAAGACGAGCGATCTGGGTGGTATGGACTCACTGCTGTCGATGGTTCAGATGCCTTCGGGCGTGCCCGTTGCCTGTGTGGCCATCAACGGTGCCAAGAACGCTGCCATTTACGCCACGCAGATTCTGGGCGCATGCGACCTCGAGTACCGCAAGGTTATCGAGAAGATGAAGCAAGAGATGGCTGACGCCTAAGCGCTCTGCCAGTCCATTTGCAGCATAAGGAGAGCCATGTCCGACTATCAGGGAAAGCGTTTTTCGGCTTCTCGGATTCCCGATCCAGCCAAGTCGGGAGCAGTCCGCGCGCCGCAGCGGGGTCGGACATCCTCTCCTCAGCAGTCGCGTGCGCCGCGCCCCGTGACGCCGGCGAAGCATCGCCGTCAGGATACGCCTGCTGCATATCGCCCTTCGTCATACAGTACGGCCAAGAGGTCACCTCGCTCTTCGGCGCATACCGCGCCATCGAGCTATACCGAGCCGCCGCGCAAAAAGCGCCGCTCCGTCATTCCCATTCTGCTCATCATCATCGGCATTGGCCTGATCGTTGCTGCGGCCGCCATCTTTATCAACGCGCAGATTGGCTATAAGCAGGCGAGCGAGTCGTATCAAAAAATCGAAAAGCAATATGTGAGCGACAAGGACGCCAGTGGCGTGCCAATTATCGACTTCAATGCGCTCGCCCAGACAAATCCCGAGGTTGTGGGTTGGATTTACGCGCCCGGCACCAACATCAACTACCCCGTGGTGCAGACCAACAACAACTCCAAGTACCTCAACACGCTGTTCGACGGCACCGCCAATGCCTCGGGAGCCATCTTCTTGGATAGCGACGACACCGCGCCGGGCATGGTGGATCAGCAGACCACGATTTACGGTCATCATATGAACGACGGTTCGATGTTCAACGTGATTTCGGATACGACCGATCAAGCGACGTTCGACAGCATGGAATACGTGTACTACATCACGCGCGATGCGACGTATAAGCTGCGTCCGCTGGCGACCAAGGTGGTCGAGGACACGTATGCCAAGGCGCGCACGCCCAACTTTGAGGGCGATGACGGACTGAAGAATTACTTGTCCGAGATGCTCGACGGTGCCTCTGCCGTGGCGAGCGATGCCACTGATCGCGCCGCTTCGGCAACCAAGGTCGTAACGCTTGTGACCTGCCGTTCGCTGTCATTTAGCAATACGCGCGCAGTCATGGTGCTCACGCCGGTCGAGGAATAAAGTGTCCGGGAGCCCTGTCCCAAAAAGACTACCCTGGAAATCAAAAGGAGAAATGATGCTTGAAAGCGGCAAATCGATGCCTTCGGTTGATGCTTGGCTGCGCGAAGCCAAGGCCGATGTTTCGGCGGCTGATTGCGGGATGTACCTGACACACAACGGCGTGGTGCGTGCGACGCCTAAGTCCGAGGTGCGTGGGGTCGAGACAGATGGTGTGGCGCCTGGACATAAGGTAGGCGGCATGGTGTTTGGCTTCGATGCCGATAAGGTGCAGGCCGCTATCGAGGCAACGCGCGCGATGCCGGGTATCGGCTACGTGCGCGTGTGGTTGGCGAGCGGCGAGCTTGCCGTGGGCGACGACATCATGCTCGTGCTCATTGGCGGAGACATTCGCCCGCATGTGGTCGATGCGCTGCAGGCACTCGTCGGTACCATCAAAAATGAGTGTGTGAGCGAGGTCGAGCGCGAGGCATAGGACTTTGCGATCAATTCGAGTCCATCTATAGCAAAAGCCCACTGGCAGTTC
Source organism: uncultured Collinsella sp. (assembly GCA_900555815.1). GTDB lineage: Bacteria > Actinomycetota > Coriobacteriia > Coriobacteriales > Coriobacteriaceae > Collinsella. The sequence continues at coordinate 7,736 of USMR01000007.1, read as the reverse complement.
AATCAGTCTGCCAGCGCGCTTTTCTGTGCGTTGGAAAATCTCGGCATTGCGTGGCGCTACACGCGCGTCGCATCCTTGGGGCTCATGGTCATGCTCTGGAAGCGGTTCTCCATGTAGTCGTTATCGAAATACTTGCCGTAGAACTGCGCGACGGGAATATCCGGCTCCGTGCCGTTGACGCGCTGGTACCAGTAGTCGAGCGACTGCAGCGTCATGACGCCGTCGACCAGCATAATGACGGTAAAGATGACGGTAGCCGAGTAGCGACTCTTCCACGGAATCATGTTGATGAGCTTGAGCAGCCTCGGCAGCAGCAGCTTGATCCAGATAAGGCCACCCAAGCCCCACAGGCAGGCAAAGCCCGTGCAGGTGCGTCCGCCCGTAAGGACGGCGAGCGGGTCGGGCATGCCGAACAGCTTCATGTGCGAGTAGCTCCACGAGACCACGCCAAATGAGGTCTGCATAAACCAGCCCACGAACACCTCAAAGCTCGCGCCGAGTACAGCGCTTACCAGGAAAATGATGATGGGGTTCTTTTTATAGAAGCGGTTGAGCACCATGGTCATGAGTACGGCGCCAAAGCCATAGATGGGGCTGAAGGGACCAAACAGCATGCCGGCGCGGTCCTGGTAGACGCCTGGGTCGTCGACCGTCATGTGCCAGATGTCCTCGGCGATCAGGCCGAGCACGCAGCAGACGAGGAATACCCAGAACAGGTTGAAGTAGTTGAGCTTGATGTAGCCCTCGCCGGTTTCATCGCGGCCGAGCATACCCTCGGCGGCGGCGTCGCGGTCGAGCATCTCCTGCAGGCGGCGCTGCAGTTCGCGCTCCTGGCGAAGCGTGGGGTCGACGGTTGCCGAAAGCGCGATGAGGATACCGAGCTGAATAGCGGGACGAAGCAAGAAGAGCCCGATACCCTGGAGCATCACGTCGACCAAAAGCTCGACGACGGTGAATGCAATAAGGATGTAGGACAGGCGGGCGGCGTTGCGGCGCTGGTTTTTGATAAGGTCCAGGCCAAAGATGATCAGGATGACGGCACTTGCTGCAGAGAGCATGATGCCGGCGACGATGAGTCCAACCGAGACCAGCATATTGTCGCCGAGTTTTTCGGCGGCGTTGCCGTTGATGAGCGCGGTGATGACCTGCCACATAAAGGCGGCGACCGACGGGAGTGTGCCCACGCCGGACAGGATGCACAGGACGGCGTACACCTTAATGATGAGGGGAATCTTCTTGACCTCCGTGGCGCTGGGGACGCTGGGGTCGAGTTCGTTTCGATCCATACAGAACCTTTCTCGCTTTGTCCTAGGTTACAAGGATACGCCGCCGACCTGCCAAAAGACAGGACGAACGTCCCAATTGCAACAATGCAACCCTCAACGGTGGGCGCGGCGCGGCACTGGCGTCCATGTCGTGTAGCCAAATAAATGTTTGGCCGCAAAACGGATTATTAGCTCGGTGGGCTTTTAAAAAGCGCTGCTCATGCGCTGGGGAGCGCGTCGCGCCGTGCGTATAATAAGGCGGGTAACGCCAAAATACGAGGCTCTGAGGGGATGCCATGTCTCAAGAAACCATCCGCGCGGCCGAGCGTGCCGCGGGACAGGTGAACGCCATGTCGACGTATGATCCGGACTCCGACCAGCTGCATGAGGAATGCGGCGTTTTTGGTGTCTGGGCGCCCGATCGCGACGTGGCTCGACTGACGTACTTTGGCCTGCGTGCACTGCAGCACCGTGGCCAAGAATCGGCGGGAATCGCTGTTGGTGACGGCGGTACGGTTATGGTCCGCAAGGATCTGGGCCTGCTCGACCGCGTGTTCTCCAATGCCGACTTGTCGACGCTCTCCGGTCAGCTGGCCGTGGGTCACGTGCGCTACGGCACCGCCGGCGCCAAGAGCTGGGAAGCCTCTCAGCCGCACCTCTCTACCATCAATAGCGTCATTATCGCGCTCGCGCACAACGGCACCCTCGTCAACACCGACGAGCTGCGCCGCCAGCTGATCGAGCTGGGCGTGCCGTTCCTCTCCAACTCGGATTCTGAGGTCGCGACCAAACTCATCGGCTACTTTACTCAGCGTACAGGCCATCTGCGCGAGGGCATTCGCAAGACCATGGAGCTCGTGCGCGGCGGCTACGCCATGACGCTCATCAACGAGCAGGCGCTCTACGCATTCCGCGATCCGCACGGCATTCGCCCGCTCGTGCTGGGCAAGCTGGTGGACGAGGGCCTGGACCAGGCCGATGCCGCATCCGTTTCGCAGCTGCCGTCGCAGGACGGCGCCGCGACGGTCGACGCCGCCACCCATGTCACCCGCGCCGGCGGCTGGGTCGTCGCCTCCGAGACTTGTGCGCTCGACATTGTGGGCGCCGAGTACGTCCGCGACGTCCGTCCCGGCGAGATCCTGCGCATCAGCGCCGAGGGCCTTGTGTCCGAGCAGGGCGTGCCTGCCGCCGAAGAGCCTGCTAACTGCATCTTTGAGCAGGTCTACTTCGCTCGCCCCGACTCCATCATGAACGGCAAGAGCGTCTACGCCTGCCGCTATGACATGGGTCGTCAGCTGGCACATGAGGAGCCCGTCGAGGCCGACCTGGTCATCGGCGTGCCCGACTCCGGCCTGCCGCCCGCGGAGGGCTATTCGCACGAGAGCGGCATTCCCTTTGGCGAGGGCCTCATCAAGAATCGCTATGTGGGCCGTACGTTTATCGAGCCTACGCAGGAGCTGCGTGCCATGGGCGTGCGTATGAAGCTCAACCCGCTGCGCGACAACATCGAAGGCAAGCGCCTAGTCGTCATCGACGACTCCATCGTCCGTGGCACCACCATGGTGCAGCTCGTCAAGATGCTGCGCAACGCCGGCGCCAAGGAGATTCACATTCGCATCAACTCGCCCGAGGTCATCTGGCCGTGCTTCTACGGTATCGATACCGACGTGCAGTCGCAGCTCATCAGTGCCAACAAGACGGTCGATGAGATCTGCGAGTATATCGGCGCCGATTCGCTGGCCTTCCTTTCGGTCGAGGGCCTGCTGAAGGTCATGCCCAAGGGCGGTTACTGCGATGCGTGCTTTACCGGACGCTACCCCGTGGCGATTCCCGAGAGCTTTGGCCGCGACAAGTTCATGGAGGGCTTTAAGCCCCGCAACCTGGACAAGCCGCTGCACTTTGACGACGACGCCGTGGTCGAGAAATACGACGACCGCAGCTGGGAAGAGGAGCACGGCGAGGCCTAAAACCTGCCATGTGGGGACAGGTTTATTTTGGTAGGTTTTACCTGCTGTTTCGTTGATATGACGGCGTGTGCTGTTATGGCGCGCGCCGAAATGAACGCAACTATGAGCACCGTTTGGCGCCCGCGCGGCGCCACGGTAGTGGGAGAGGAAGGCTCAGATGAGCGACAGCAAGCATGTGACGTATGAGGACGCCGGCGTCGATACCGCCGAGGGCGGCCGCGCCGTCGACGCTATTAAGCAGATGGTCAAGGACACCAACCGCCCCGAGGTTATCGGCGGCATCGGTGGCTTTGGTGGCCTGTTCTCGGCTGCCGCGCTCAAGGATATGGAAGACCCGATCCTGATCAGCGGCACCGACGGCGTGGGCACCAAACTCGTGCTCGCCCAGATTATGGACCGTCACGAGACAGTGGGCCAGGACCTGGTCGCCATGTGCGTCAACGACATTTTGGCTTCGGGCGCCGAGCCGCTGTTCTTCCTGGACTACGTCGCCATCGGCCACATTGAGGCCGAGCACATGGCAAAGATCATCAAGGGCGTGGCCGACGGCTGCAAGCTCGCGGGCTGCGCGCTCGTGGGCGGCGAGATGGCCGAGCACCCGGGCGTCATGGCCCCCGTCGATTACGACCTCGCCGGCTTTACCGTGGGTGTTGTCGATCGTCCCAAGATGCTCGACCCCGCGAACGTTCGCCCCGGCGATGTGATCCTGGGCCTGCCCTCCACCGGTGTGCACTCCAACGGATACTCACTCGTACGCAAGGTCATCGGTGTCGACGGCATCAAGCCGGGTACGCCCGAGGCTGCCGCTAAGGCCGAGGAGCTGAGCCGTCCGCTCGAGGAGCTCGGCGGTGCTTCGCTGGCCGACGCCCTGCTGGCTCCCACGCGCATCTACGTCAAGCCGATTCTGGAGCTACTCCGCGGTGGTGCCAACGTGCACGCCATTGCCCACATCACCGGCGGCGGCATTACCGAGAACCTCAACCGCGCGCTCGCCGACGACGTCGATGCCGTGGTCACCCGCAACGGCGCCGAGATGGGTTGGGATGTTCCGCCCGTCATTACTTACGTGTCGCGTCAGGCCGAGCTTGCGCCCAACGAGGCATGCAAGACCTTCAACATGGGCGTCGGCCTGTGCCTGATCGTCGCCCCCGAGGACGAGGCTGCCGTGACCGAGGCGCTGGTCGCGCTGGGCGAGAAGCCGTTCCGCGTGGGCGAGTGCGTCGAGGGTTCCGGTAAGGTTGTGTACTCCGATGAGCGCTAGCGAGCAGATGGCTGCTGCCGAGGGCCTGGGCTTTGTGCCCTACACCCGTCCGACCGGCACCGATACGGCCGAGCCGCTCAAGATTGGCGTGCTTATCAGCGGCTCGGGTACCAACCTGCAGGCGCTGATCGACCTGATCGCCGCCGGCAAGCTCAACGCCTCGATTGAACTTGTGGTGTCGAGCCGTCCTTCGGCCAAGGGTCTGCAGCGTGCCGAGCGTGCGGGTATCCAGACACTCACGCTGTCCAAGGATGTCTATGCCGACCCCATCGCTGCCGATGAGATTATTGCGCACGAGCTGCTCGAGCGCGGCTGCGAGTACGTGGTGATGGCCGGTTACATGCGCATGGTGCACACGCCGCTGCTGGCGGCGTTCCCCAATCGCGTGGTCAACCTGCACCCGGCACTGCTGCCGAGCTTTACCGGTGCCCATGCGATCGACGATGCGTTTGCGCGCGGCGTCAAGGTGACCGGCGTGACCGTGCACTTTGCCAACGAGATCTACGACAACGGTCCCATCATCGCCCAGCGTGCGCTGGCTGTTGAGGAGGGCTGGGACGTCGACACGCTCGAGGAGCACATTCACGCGATCGAGCATGTGCTGTATCCCGAGGTCGTGCAGATGCTCGCCGACGGTCGCGTTCACGTGCTGGAGAGCGGCAAGGTCGCAATTGATGCGCCGCGCGGCTAGTGGCGCACAGTACAATTTAGCCGAGTAGTCAGGGTGGTCATTGGCGCCAAGGCGCAAGTGGCCACCCTTTGTTTTAGGTAATCACCTGCGACGCCCTTCAATGACTAGTCGTTAAAGAACGTCGCAGGCGACAAGGTGAGAGAGGTGGGCCCATGGCGGATAACGAAGCATTGTTTACGCCTGAGCTGGTGTTTTTTGATTGGGAGTGTGCGACGCCGGATGAGGTGTTTGCGCGACTCGAGGGCGAGCTCGCTCCGCGTGGCTACATTGCGCCCGGTTGGCTCGACGCCGTTCGCACACGTGAGGACGCCTATCCCACGGGTCTCGCTATGCCGGCGGCAAACATCGCCATTCCGCATACCGATCCGGGATTTGTGGCCAAGCCCTATATCGCGGTGGTAAAGCCCGCCTCACCTGTGACGTTCAACGCGATGGCGGGCATGGGCGCCCCGGTGCCGGCGCAGATCGTCATCAACCTGGGCATTGCCGAGCCGGGCGGCCAGGTCGAGGCCCTACGAGCGCTTATGAATATCTTTATGGATGCCGATGCCGCAGCCGATGTACTCGGCCAAACCACGCCGCAGGGCATGGTCGACGCTGTCCGTCGCCACTTTTAAGACCGGCACTTGGGGACTGTCCCTAACTTCCGGCCTAAAAGGAACGTCCCTAACTGCCGGGTCTGTCCCCTTTGCACCAAAATGGTGCAGATTAACCCGTCCCCCATGCACCAGGTGTGCCGCGGGGGCTGCGTTGTGACACAATGGCGTTTGTTCGATTCGTGATGCGAAAGGCCAAACATGGCAAATAAGAAAAAGAACCCCGAGGTCGCGCCGACGTCCGAGCAACGGTCCCGCGCCGCCTCCAGCTCTCGTAAAAAGCAGCGCAAGACCTATGTGTCCAAGACCGTCAAGATTGTCCTGGTGGTTATCGGCGTGCTGGCGATGCTGCTCTCCGTCTCGGCCATGGCGTGCTCCGGCCTGATGTCGCAGACCGAAAGTGCCGGCTCGGGCTATAAGCTTACTGGTGGCGTGGCTGCCACCATCAACGGCACCAACCTCACCGAGGACACCGTGACCAAGCAGATCATGAGCATGCGCACGTCCTACGGCTACACCAAGGACAAGGACTGGGCACAGTACCTGGTCGACAACGACCTCACACCCAAGAAGTACCGCAAACAGCTCATCGACTCCTACGCGCAGCAGATCCTGCTTCAGCAGGCGCAGAAGGAAAACGGCGTGACCGTCTCGGACGAGGAGGTCGAGAAGGCTTGGAAGGACGCCTGCAAGAGTGCCGGCGGCGCCAAAGCCTTTAAGAAGACGCTTAAGACCTATGGCTACACCGAGGACACCTACAAGGACTCGCTCAAGGAGAGCCTGGCGCAGCAAAAGCTCAAGGATGCCGTGGCACCCACCAGCAAGCCCAAGGACAGCGAGATTGTCGATTACATCAACGAGAACCTGTCCAACTACAATGACGCCCGTCGCTCGTCGAATATTCTGATCAAGGTCGATTCCGACGCTTCCGACGAGGACAAGGCTGCCGCCAAGGCCAAGGCGCAGGAGTGCCTGGACAAGATCAACTCCGGCGAGCTGAGCTTTGAGGATGCCGTGGAGCAGTACTCCGACGATACCGGCTCCAAGGATAAGAAGGGCGATGTGGGCTGGGACAAGCTCACCACCTTCGTCGACGGCTACCAGGCGGCGCTCGAGGGGCTCAACAAGGGCGATGTGAGCGACGTCGTCGAGTCGACCTATGGTTATCACATCATCAAGTGCACCGACTACTTCCATGTCGATAATCAGGTCGATGACATTAAGCAGGTGCCCAAGGAGATCAAGAAGTACGTCTCCAACGTGGTGAAGACGCAGGCGGCAAGCACCGCGTACAGCGAGTGGCTGGAGCAGTACAAGAAGGACGCCGACATCACCGTTAACCCCATGCCCAAGGACGTGCCGTACAACGTCAGCCTGAAGGGCGTCACCAAGAGCTCGACCGACAATTCGTCGACGACCAAGTAATCATGGGACGGTGCTCGCGCGAGTGCCGCCCACGCTATTGAGGAGGATTTGCAGATGACCAACGAAGAGCTGCAGAAGGAAATGATTGCGGCCATGAAGGCCAAGGACAAGGTTCGCCTGTCTATCATTCGCCAGGTCAAGGCCGAGGTGAAGAATATCGAGGTTAACGAGCGCCGCGACGTGACCGAGGAAGACGTCAACAGCATGATCAAGCGTCTGATTAAGCAGACGAGCGAGACGCTGGAGATGTCCATTAAGGCCGGTACCGACCAGGAGCGTACCGACAACCTGACCGAGCAGGTCAAGATTCTGGAGAGCCTGCTGCCCGCGCAGGTTTCGGGCGAGGAGCTCGAGGCTCTGATCGAGCAGGTCATCGCCGAGCTGGGCGCCACGTCCAAGAAGCAGATGGGCCAGGTTATGGGCGCGCTCGGCAAGGCCACTGGCGGAAACTTCGATAAGCCGGCAGCAGCAAAGATCGTCGGCGCAAAGCTTGCGTAGGGGCCGAGCGGTACATAGTTGATGTTGAGGGGC
>USMR01000006.1 GCA_900555815.1 uncultured Collinsella sp. | reverse complement strand
AGAAACGTAGACATAAGTAAAAGCTCCTCAAGACAATTAACCTTAAGCATAGCATCGGCTCCAACGTATAGTCCGGGCTTGTGCTTTGCAGGTTTCGTTTTTTAACTCTGCCTTCGATGCCGCGTCATGAAAGGTATCGGGTCGGGTACAGTTAATCTGTTAACAAAACGCAAGACGATGGGGCACAACATGGATTTTACGGTCGAGAATGCGGGCACCACGATCGCCTGCCGCGAGTATGCTGGCCCGGTTGTATCGTCCGATGCACCCGCCTTGGTGTGCGTGCACGGCGCTTGTGTCGACGGCGTCTTCTTTGACGCCATCGCCCGCGAGCTCGCCTGTGACTATCGCGTCATTGCCTACGACCGCCGCGGTTGCGGCGAGAGTGGCGACGCTGCAGACGGACGCTACGACCTCGCCGCCCAGGCCGCCGACCTGCAGACCGTTATCGAGCATATTGGCGCTCCGGTAAACGTGCTCGCGCACAGTGCCGGTACGCTGGTGGCCCTGGAGCTTCTCCGTGCAAACCCCGACATAATCTCGCGTGCGATTCTGCATGAACCCGCCGTGACGGATGAGGGTGCCGGTCTGGGCGCGGCCCCGGTTTTGCTCGAGATGATCGCCGCAGGAAAGGTCTCCAGGGCATTACGGGCCTTCCTGGGCGCCATCGGCGATTCGGACCCTGAGGCCCCCAAGTTAACCGAGGCAGAAGCCAAACATGCCCTGCGCAACGGCCGCAGTTTCATGGCGAACGAATACGGGATTACTATGACCTGCGTCCCCGATTGGGATAGCGTTCGCGCGTCGAAAACGGTGGCCGCCGTGCTTTTGGGCGAGCTTTCGATTGGCACGTCCCGCGAGGCGGGTACGAGGATGGCGGCTGAGCTTTTGGATTGCCCCCTCGTAACGATTCCCGGCGCGCACAACGGCCTGCGCGATCGCCCGGCAGCGGCTGCCCAGACTGTCCGTGGCATCCTGGGGTTCTAGCAGCTGCAAAAAAACAAAACAGGCTTCATCCGCAAACGTTTCGGCCGTGTTAACAAACGTGCTCAAAACCTTACGTTTGCGGCTCCAATTGCGCCGTCTGCCAACTCATAAAAATGTAACGGCATTCACGTGCTTACCTGCATTGGCAAGGTGTTACCCTTGTAACATTTGGAACCCACCGCTACTATGCGAAGCTATCGAAAGGGCCCCATATGCTCAATAATCACGAGGCCAATCTAACCGACGAGGAGGCTGCCGCCGAGGTCGCCCGTGTCGCGAAGACCTACCCCGTGGTGCGTTTGCTGTCGGCCGACCAGATTAAGAGCGAGCGCAACTGCCTGCTCGCCGGCAATCGGTGCCCTTGCCTGCGTCAGTCAAGTCTTGAGGCCTTGGCAGGTTCCGATGATGTATCGGAGCAGCTGCTCAATGATGGTACCGAGTACCGCGCTCGCCTGCGCCCTCTGAAGGTCGAGGGCGAGCCTCACGTCCTGCTGATGGTGCGTCCGATCGATGAGCAAGAGGCTGCAGAAGAGGACCTTGTCTACACCGACGTGCTGACGAGCGTGCGCAATCGCCGATATTACGAGGAAAAGCTCCGTAGCGCCCGTATGAATGCCGGCGTTGCGGTGATTGACCTTGATGATTTTAGGGTCTTCAACGATACGTGTGGCCGTCATGCCGGCGACCTTGCGCTCGGTGCTGTGGCGACAGCCATACGCAGCGGAATTCGTTCGACTGACGAGCTCGTACGCTATGGCTGCGACAAGTTTGTGGTCGTCATGCCCAATATTCCCTCCGATGACTTCACCCGTCGCCTGCATCAGGTGTCCGATGCCGTTCATGCCACGATTGTTCCGGGCCATGAGTACGTGAGCTTGACGGCATGTGTTGGTGGCGTTCGCATTCATGGCGAGACGGTCGATGAGGGCGTTGGCCGCGCTGTCCAGTTACTGAGCCGCGCTAAGGCAAAAGCCGGTACGGTCGTGACCGATGCCGATTCCATCGAAGCCTTCCAAAGCGAAAAGCCTTTGGTGCTTATTGTCGATGACTCCGAGATGAACCGAGCCATTCTCAACGAGATGCTCAAGGACGAGTATTGCATCCTCGAGGCCGCCAACGGTCGTACGGCGCTCGACATGGTCGACCGCTATGGCGATGAGTTGTCGCTCGTGCTGCTGGATATTGTCATGCCGGGTATAAGCGGCTTTGAGGTGCTGGCCGATCTGTCGCGCCGATCGGTTAGTGACAATCTGCCCGTCATCATGATTTCGAGCGAAGATTCCGATGATATGGTTCTGCGCGCGTACGAGCTGGGCGCCTCGGACTATATCAACCGCCCGTTTGACTCCCGTGTCGTGCGCCGCCGTGTAAGCAACACCATCCGCCTATACGCCAAACAGCGCCGCCTGACGAGCCTGCTGTTCCAGCAGTACAACGAGCGCGTCAAGAACAGTCGCATGCTCATCGACATCATGGCCGGCGTCATGGAGCTTTGCATCGGGGAGAGCGGCAGGCACGTTAGGAACATCGAGAAGCTGACCGAGCTGCTGCTTGACTGCCTGGTCCAGCGTAGCGACACGATCTCCCTCGACAATGAGGAGCGCTCCACGATTGCCTTGGCTTCGGCGCTGCACGATATTGGCAAGATGGCGATTGACGATGCGATCCTCAACAAGCCCGGGCGCCTTACGCCCGAGGAGTTCGAGATTATGAAGACGCATACCACGATGGGCGCCGACATGTTGCTTGAGCTGAGCCGCCATCACGTCGGCAATGCGCTTGTGGAATATGCGTACCAGATTGCGCGTTGGCATCACGAGCGCTGGGATGGCAAGGGTTATCCCGATGGCCTTAAGGGCAACCAGATTCCCATCGCCGCACAGGTGGTTTCGGTGGCCGACGTGTACGATGCTCTGACGAGCGTGCGCGTGTACAAGGACGCTATCCCGCACAAGGAGGCGATCCAGATGATCTTGGACGGTAAGTGCGGTGAGTTTAACCCGCTGTTGCTCGACTGCCTGCTCGAGGTGCAAGACCGTATCGCCGAGACGTTGGCGCGCCCCGCTGACGTCGTCGCGTTTCCCACGATTTAGTTTGACCAAAGGAGTTTTAATCCATGATTTCCATGCGTGAGGCGTATGAGAAGATCGGCGCCAATTATGATGACGCATGCGCTCGGCTGATGGGCGAGGAAATGCTTGCCCGCTTTGCCCTCAAGTTTTTGGATGACGAGAGCATGGACAAGCTGGAGGCCGCCATGGCGGCGGGAGACGCCGAAGGTGCGTTTATGGCAGCGCACACGCTCAAGGACGTGAGCCAGAACCTGGGATTCGATAATCTGTACGAGCCGGCGGTCGTGGTGACCGAGGTGCTGCGCGGCGCCGATACCGTTGACGGCGCTCGCGAGGGAATGCATGCGTTGCAGCAGCAATATGCGGCTACGATGTCGGCCCTGCGCGAGGCGGCTGAATAAGGGCTTGCGAGCCTTGATGACTATGAGAGTGGATAATCTCCCGTTTTAGGCCCGGTGGCGGCTTCAAAGTGGGAGATTATCCACTCTCGTTCGATATGTGTCCAAAAATCCACGCTCACCCCTCCGGGTTAGTAAATGGCCTATGCGCACTGGCGGGGCTTTCCGCATGCAATCAATATCGTTGTTCGATAAACTGTTCGAATAACGATAGAGTCGATGAGGGTGAGTGTATGTCTAACAGCGTTCAGCGTATGGCCAAAGCGGGCGAAAATATCAGGAAGCTTGGCTTTTGCATGGCAGCCGTTTTTGCAGGGATGCTCGTCGCTTTTGCCGCGTTGGTTGTTTACGTGATCTGGTATGCGGTTGCAAACGTTGCCTCTGTCGATTCTTTCGGCGTCGTGACGCTTCTCGATGGCGGGTGCATCGTTATCCCAAGCGGACTGTGCCTGGCACTCGTCGTGGGTATTTCGCTTGTCGTTCTGTGTGGGATCAGCCGTAACATCTCGCGAGGCGTCTCGCCCTTTACCAAGACGCATGTGCGGCTTATCCGTGTTCTTGCGCTTGCCTTTGCTGTTAACGCCGCGGTTTCGCTTATTGGTGCCTACGGATCGGTCAATCTTACCATTGGTGGGCTGGAGCTTTACGTCGTGCCTCATTCCTTCGTTATTGAGATTTGCCAAGGCGTTGCCTTTGATGCGGGGTCGCTTATCGGCGCGGCTGTCTGTCTGTGTATCTCGGTGATCTGGAGTTATGCCTCGCTGCTCCAAGAGCAGTCTGACGAGCTTGTGTAGGAGGAAGCATGAGCTATCTCATCATCGAGCTTGAGACGCAGCTACTTAAGACCGGAAAGACCAGTGCTGATCTGATTCGTGCCACGGGGCATACTCCGGCTAATATTTCTAAGCTAAGAAACGGAAAAATTAAAGCTATTCGCCTTAAGACGCTTCTCGATATTTGCGATGAACTTGACTGTCAACCGGGAGATATTATTCAGCGCGTGAGCGAGAAAGAGCTTGAGGAGCTTATTGTTGAGCGTGCAAAAAATGTCGTGAGGCAGATGCGGGACGGCGGAGGCAATGAGGCGTTGCTTCCGACATCAGTCTTTGCTGTAGATTTGAGCGACGAGTAGCATAAAGCGAACAACTATAACGAAATATCAGCGTAAAGGGGCCCGTGTCTAACACGGGTTCTTTCTTTTAGATTACCTTGACAAATATGAGTTATCGAAAAACAATAACAACTATGAAAAACGATAAAGGAAAGAAGGAACGATATGAGCGGTTTTGCTATCAAGCAGAACGGGAGGCCGATGAACGCATCAGCGATAAAGTTATCAAAGGTGTCAAAGCGCTACGGGAAACGGCGCGTTTTGCATGACGTTTCCTTCGAGGTGCATCAGTCTGAGCTCCTTGCCCTTGTTGGTGCAAACGGTGCGGGCAAAAGCACGCTTATTAAAATCGTCTTGGGCCTCTGCGAGCCGTCGTCGGGGAGCGTGGAGCTCTTTGGGGGCAAGTCGAAAAAAGAGCTGAGCCTGATGCGGACGCGTGTCGGCTATGTGCCAGATTCCTGCGGAGCATACCAATCCCTCAGTGCGGCTGAGAATCTTCGGATCCGATGTGCGGAATGGGGGCTTGATGCGAATCGTGAGATTCCTCGCGTTTTGAGCCTAGTCGGGCTGGACGTCGAAGAGAAAAAGAGCGTGAACAGTTTTTCTCTGGGAATGAAACGGCGGCTGGATATAGCTACGGCTTTGTTGGGCGACACCGACGTACTAATTTTCGATGAGCCGGCAAATGGATTGGACCCGCTGGGCATCGAGAGTATATGGGCCCTTATCGGTCGATTGAATCGAGAACAGGGTAAGACCATGCTCGTCTCTAGCCATGATTTGGATGAGTTGGCATCAGTTGCAACAAGTTGCGTGTTTATTCATGACGGCGAACTGCTGAAAAAGGAATCGATGGACGTCATAAGGGATGAGGCGTCGTCCCTAAAAGAGTATTACAGGCGCTTGATGAAGGCGGTCTCGCTATGAAGCGGGCGATCCATCCCATAAAGGCAGATATGATGCGTTTGCACAGGATGTTTCCGGCGAAGTTTGGTCTTGCGCTTATTCTGGCGTTCGGCCTTCTCTTCGGTGTCTTTCTAAAAAACGGAACAACGTTGCTCGCCTTTGGCAATAGCGTGTTTGGGGAGGATATTGGTTTCTGCTGGAATGTAATCGATCCTTCTGCACCCGATGAGTCCCTTGTGCGCAGTGCTTTTGCCGGCACGTCTCTGTTCGTTCCGCTCATCGTTTGCCTGGCGATTTTACAGGAGCGCGGCTATGAAGAGGGGCACCGAATTTCTTCAGCAAGAGGTCTTACCCGCTTTAATGGGGCCCTAGCACATGTGCTTTCGTTTGCTTTAATAATTGGCGTAGCATATAGTGCGCTTTGCCTTCTTCTTTTTGCAATAGCCATAATACGTGGAGGGCATAACCTCTCGCACGATATGCTAACTGCATTTTTGCCTGCAATGATAGTCAACGCTGTATTGGTGATATCGGTTGCGCTGGAGACGGTGACCATCTATCGGATTACAGACAGCGCTGTATTGAGCGGGGCTGCGATAATTATTGGATTTGTCATGAGCTTGACGCTCTACGGAACCTTCCTTCAGGCGCCCATACCGTCCTTGCGATGGATTTTCCTTCTTCCGGGGCCGTATCTTGGAGTCGGATGTGCCCTTGGGTATAGCGATATGGGTCAGCTGACACTTCTGGGATACGGCGTGGCAGCCAGCTGTCTATCGGTATTGATTTACGCTCTCGTGAGCTTTCGTGCTGGGGGTGTGCTCAATGGCTCGCCAGACTAGAAGATTTCTTCATTCAGAATTGAGGCATGTGAGCAAATGGACGTACGCCTTAATCCTGGTAATTTATGCGTGCATGGTGGTATTGCAGCTTAATTCTTTCCCGATGTGGTTCTGTAGCCTCCGTGAGAACAGTTTCTTGGGCTTTTTCCCAGACCCGACACTTCGGCTATCGGCAGAGGATGTCCTTCTATTTGGTAATGCAGAGGTTTTCCGCGGTCTGCTGTTCAACGTGGCCCCGTTGGCTCATGCATTGTTCTTTCCGTTCATCGCGGCTTGCATTGTGCCGCGCTTTGTCAGTTCGGGCTTTATTGAGGAACCGTGGGGGTTGTCGGAGGCTCGGGGAGGGAAGCGTGTGTGCGCTATCGTTGCGCGAGTGGTGCTGTCTTCTTTTGCCCTTTTGGGCGCATTTATCCTGTCAAGTGTCGTTTTGTACTGTCTTAACTGCGTAATCGTTTTGGATGCTCAGCAGTATTTCAACCTGAATATTTTTTGCTATCGACTTCTTCTGGCGAGTGTCGTCTGCCTTGCATATGTGGTCTCTTGCGTGATTGCTGTTTCCTATTTTGGGTCCGGCTTCGGTCCGATTGGCATGCTGCTGCTTGTCAATGTTGTAGCGATCTACATACAGCTCGAGGCCAATTCCATGCTTCCGCTTCCGTCCTCGATGCTCATGTGGATTTGCGGTGTGACCCCGTTGGGGGACGGCCAATGCGTTTCGATTTTAATTGACTGCCTAATAAACGTAGCAAGCGTTTTTACCATTTGCTTCACTATCGACCGATTGCGGTCGAGATTTATTTGATTGTTTGTGAGGGATAATCATACCGAGCAAACCAAATGCAGGCGGGCGGGCACCGTGGCTGGTGTTCGCCCGCCTGGCATAGGAGGCTTTAACCTGAGTGGTTTGCGGGCTAGCGGGCCTGCTTGACCTTTGCCGCTGCCTCGACAAACGACTTCCACAGGTTAAAGTCGGTCTCGAGTGTCTGCCAGGTGTACTCGGGATGCCATTGCACGCCCAAGCAGAACGGCTGGCCCTCGACCTCGATGCACTCGGGAACGCCATCGGTTGCCTTGGCGACCAAGCGCGTGCTCTTACCCAGACGATCGACGCAGCAGTGATGTGCCGAGTTGGTCTGGATCAGCCTGTGCCCGCCAACCGCGCGCTCCAGCAGCGAGCCCGGCATGACCTCGACAGGGTGCACGGGGTCGTTGAGCACGTGGGTGTGGCGCCACTGCGTGCGGCCCTCGCGCGCACCCAGGCTCGGCACGTCCATGCACAGGGTGCCGCCGGTGGCGACGTTGAGCAGCTGCGTGCCGCGGCAGGTGGTAAAGAGCGGCTTCTTGGCGCGGAGTACCTCGTCGACCAGCTTAAACTCAAAACTATCGCGGATCTCGCAGCAGAGGGTGGGGTCGTAGGGTCGATCATCGCCCCAGCGCTTGGGGTTGACGTCCGGGCCGCCGGGAATGGCGATGCCGTCGGCGATATCGACGTAATGACGGATAACCTCAATGTCCTCGGTGATGGACATCTGCAGCGGTAGGCCGCCGGCGGCAAGGATGGCATCGACAAAGACACTTGCGATTTCCTCGTTGGGGGAGAGCGTCTCGCTTAAAAACGGCTTTGCCTCTTCCCAGCGCGGTGCGACGAGGATGAGTGGGCGGTCGGCGGGGGCGACGTCGACGTGCGGGGTGTAGGACGATGAGGTGCGGGTTCCGATCATAGGTGTTGCTTTCGAATCTGAAGGTGACAGGGCGCATGAGAGACGTGGGACAACGCTT
The DNA here is from genome assembly GCA_900555815.1 of uncultured Collinsella sp. GTDB lineage: Bacteria > Actinomycetota > Coriobacteriia > Coriobacteriales > Coriobacteriaceae > Collinsella. The sequence goes on along the minus strand of USMR01000006.1, from coordinate 5,907 downwards.
CCGATGGATTTGCCCCACGGGGTGGCTGGCTAGTGCCCCTTGATGGAGTTGAGGAAGTCCTGGGCGCGCTTGGTCTGGGGATGGTCGAAGAACTCGTCGGGTGTGCCGGTTTCCACGATCTGGCCGTCGGCCATAAACACGACGCGATCGGCAACGCGGCGTGCGAAGTTCATCTCGTGCGTGATGACGATCATCGTCATGCCCTGCTGGGCTAGACGGACCATGACCTCGAGCACCTCGTTGATCATTTCGGGATCGAGGGCGCTTGTGGGCTCGTCAAAGAGCATAGCCTTGGGCTGCATGGCGAGTGAACGAGCGATGGCCACGCGCTGCTGCTGGCCGCCCGAAAGCTGCGCGGGCACCTTGTCGGCCTGCTCGGCCACGCCCACGCGGCTCAGCAGGTCCATGGCGCGCTCACGGGCCTCGTCCTTGGACACGCCCAGCACGTCGACCGGCCCCAGCATGACGTTCTGCAGCACCGTCATATGTGCAAAAAGGTTGAACTGCTGAAACACCATGCCCAGCTCGGCACGCATGCGGGCAAGGTCCTTGCCTTCCTGCGGCAGGGGCTCGCCCTCGATGAGGATCTCGCCCGAGTCGATGGTCTCCAGGCGGTTGATGGTGCGGCACATGGTCGATTTGCCTGAACCCGAGGGGCCAATCACAACAACGACCTCGCCGCGGTCGACCGACAGGTTGATGTCGTTGAGAACGTGCAGGTCGCCATAGTGCTTATCGACGTGCTTGAGCTCAATCAGCGGCTGATTGCCGGTAGAAGAAGTGCTCTGTGCCATGGTGCTCGGCTCCTTATGACTCGAAATGGTAAAGCGTTAGCGGATGATGGTCGCGCCGGTCTTGTGCGAAACGTAGACAGCAGCCTTGTTGATCGCGACGTTGATGAGGATGTAGATGACCGCGATTACCAGGTAGACCGACACGAGGGCGTCGTAGTTGGTAATGAGCACGCGGGCGTTTTGCATGAGGTCGGGGTAGCTCACCACGTAGGCCACGGTGGTGTCTTTGACTACGACCACGAGCTGCGAAATCAAGGACGGAATGATAAACCGAATAGCCTGCGGTAACACGATTTTAAAGGTGATTTTAGCTTTGGAGAGGCCGAGTGCCTGGGCCGCCTCGACCTGGCCGCGCGGCACGGCGTTGACGCCGGCACGGAAGATCTCGGCAAGTACGCCAGCTGCGGCGAGCGCGACGGGAAGCGTGAGCATCCAAAACGACGGTAGCGCGATCTTGTACTGGGGCAGCACCAAAAAGAAGAAGTAGATAAACAGCAGGCTCGGCACGCCGCGGAAGAAATCGGTGAGCACGCGGCAGACCAGCTGCAGCGGCTTGATGCCGCTGGTGCGGCCGAGCATAAGGGCTAAGCCCAGTACCAGCGCAATGACGCCGGCGGTGAGTGCGACTTTAACGGTGCCCTCAAAGCCGGCAAGCAGGAACTTCCAGGTGGTGAGGTGCGTAAAGAAAAACCAATAGTGGACCGAAAGCTGGCCGCTCACATAAAAGCGCTGCAGCACGAGGACGGCGAGCGCGGCGACGGCAACAAGCGAGATGGCGGTGCCGATGCGAATCTTGGCGCGCATCTTGGGGCCGGGAGCCTCGTAGAGCGCATCGCGCATGGTAAGCGCAGGGGAGGAGTGCTTGCTCATCGGAGGATCCTCACCTTCTTATCGATGTAGTTGCCAATGTGGCTCACCACAAAGGCCGTGCCCAGGTAGCCGAGCGCCGAGATAAAGAACGCGGCGACGCCGCCAAGTGAGCGCGTGTTGATGTAGCTCACCACGCCGGTAAGCTCTTGCGGCTTAAGCGGCACCTGGCTGCCCAAGGCGGTAGTGAGCATGACGGCGATAAAGAGGTTCGTCATGGGCAGTACGCTCGAGCGCAGTGCCTGCGGAATCACGATCTTGGCGAGGATGCGGTTAAAGCTCATGCCCAGCGAACGTGCGGCTTCCACCTGGCCGACGCCGACGGTGTTGATGCCGCTCATAAAGTTCTCGGAACCAAAGGCCGAGCCCAAAAGGACCGTGGCGACGATAACGCAGGTGCGGTAGGGCAGAACGACCTTGAGCGGCGGCAGCGCATAGACGACGATGATGAGCAGCGCGATGCCGGGGATGTTACGGAAGACTTGGACATACAGGTCGCCAAAGACGCGCAGCGGCTTGAGCGGCGACACGCGCATCACGGTGACGGCGACGGCCAGTACCATGGCGATGGCAAACGACTCAAGCGTCATGCCCCAGGTTGCTAGCAGCGCGTCGATATAGTTCTGGCCATAGAGCGACCAGAGTTCGGAGAGACTCATGCGGACCTCCCGCCGATAAGGAAAGGGGCTCCCGTGTGTACGGAAGCCCCGACAACTCAGTGAGGAAACAGTTTACCGCAATAAAGCGCATCATGCGTTTCCATATGGTTTCGTTGCGGCCGTTACCAGGCTCGCTGCCTAGGCGCCGATCTCGGGAAGCTCGGGAACATTGGTGTCGCCCGTACGGTCGCCGATGCAGATCTGCCACAGCTCGGTCCAGGTACCATCGTCCTCGATCTTCTTAAGGAAGTCGTTGACAAAGGCGACGCCGTCGGAATCGAGCGGCAGGCCGATGCCATAGGGCTCCTTGCTGCCGAAGGGCTTGCCGGCGATCTTGTACTTGCCGGGCTCGCGAACCAGGGCGCTCTGCTGCATGTTGTTATCGATGACGTAGGCGTCAACGCGGCCCTGCTGGAGTGCCTGACGGGCCTCCTCGTCGGTCTTGAACTCCTGCTGGCTGGCCTTGGGGGCGAACTCCTCCAGGATGGCGGGGCCGTTGGAGCCGGACTGGACGGCGACGTTCTTGTCGGCCAGGTCGTCGACGCTCTTGATGTCGTCGTTATCGGCGAGCACCAGGATGGCCTGCTGGGTGTAGTAGTAGGGGCCGGCAAAAGAGACGAGCTTCTTGCGCTCGTCAGTGATGGTGTAGGTGGCAAAGACGGCGTCGACCTGGCCGTTTTGCAGGACGGACTCGCGCGTGTCCGAGGTCACCTGGGTGATCTCGACCTTGTTCTCGCCCAAGATGTAGTTGGACAGGAGCTGTGCGATACCGGCATCGAAGCCGCGGGTCTGGCCGTCTTTCTCGTTGAGGAGAGAGAAGAGTGTGGAAGTCTGAACGCCACCGATCTTAAAGACGCCGGCGTCCTTGACGGCCGTCGCCCAGGTGCTGGCGGCGATGGCGTCGTCATCGGCCTTGGGGCCATTGTCGACGAGCTTATCGAATGCCTTAGCGTCGAGCGTGGTGGAAGCCTCGGTATCATTGGAGCTCTTGGAAGAGCCGGCGGCGGAACCCTTGTCGGCCTCGGCGCTGGTGTCGGAGCAGCCGGCAAGACCAAGGCCGGCGACGGTTGCGAAGGTGGCGGCGACAAAGCCGCGGCGGTCGAGAACGACCTGCTGGGAGAGGTTCTTGCTCATGGTAGAACACCTTTCTCAATAAAATCCCTAGCGGTTGAGTAGAGTTATACCCCATCGCGCTCAAATGGGTCAACACGAAATAACTCAGAAACATACTTACCTTATGGGTTATTCTACCTACCAAAAAGGGACAGGCACCTTTGTGGTGGTTCTTGCAGATGTGGTGGCCTGTCTCGCTGCTTTGTCTCAATCTGTAACAGTTAGACGAGGAAATGGGTTCTACCTGTTACAGATCGAGATTTTCACTTCAGGGGAATTCGAATGTCTCGATCTGTAACATCTGGATGGCTAAAAGGTCTCTATCTGTTACAGATTGAGACAAAGGTCAGGGACTAAGACGTCTTGTCTAGATCTGTAACAGTTAGACGGGAATTCGGGCCTTGGATGTTACAGATTGAGATAATCGCGTCGCGAAAACAAAAACCTCCGCAGGGGTGCTTCCCTTGCGGAGGTTTTCTTACTCGTTGAGTAGTCTTGCGGCTTCGGCGGCCATGTTCTCGACCGTCATGCCGTTTTGAGCGAGCAGTTCGTTGGGGTCGTAGCGGTCGGGGAAGCCCTTGGCGATGCCGAAGGTGCGCGTGCGCAACGGCGTGCATGCCAGATAACATGCTACGCGCTCGCCCCAGCCGCCGTCCAAGATGCCGTCCTCGAGGGTGACGACAACGCGATGCTCGGCGGCAAGACTGTCGAGGAACTCGCGGTCGAGCTCGGTTGCAAAGCGCGGGTTGACGAGCGTGGCCTCGATGCCGTACTCGGCAGTCAGACGGTTTGCCACGCGCTCACCCAGCTCAAAGAAGTCACCGAGCGCAAGCACGGCCACATCGCGGCCCCGACGCACCACGTTGTAGCGAACGGCGCTGTAGTCGGTGTCTTCGGCGGGCGCAAGGTCGGGGCGGCTTACCAGGCCGATGCCCGGTACGCGGATTGCCACGGGATGCTCGCGGTGGTCGAGCGACCAGCTCAGCATGGACAGGTATTCCTCCATGCAGGAAGGCGCCAGGTAACGCATATTGGGGAGAGCGCCCAGCATGGAAATATCAAAGAACGAAAGATGCGTCTCGGACGTGGTGCCAAAGATCGACGCACCAAACACCAAAATGGTTGCGGGGGCGTCGTTGAGGCACAGGTCGTGCCACAGCTCGTCGTAGGCGCGCTGCAAAAACGTGCCGTACACACCAAAGACTGGCTTGGCGCCCGAGCGCGCAAGCGCGGTGGCAAAGGTCACGGCGTGCTCCTCGGCAATGCCCACATCGACGAACTGTTTGCCGGCGGCAGCGCGAAGCTCGGGTGTAAAGCCCATAATGTAGGGCGTGGCGGCCGTGATGCCAACGACCTGTGGATCGCGCTCGATGGCGGCGCTGAGCGCCTCGCCCGTAATGTCAGCATAGGTGCGCGGCGCGGGCTCGCTCGGATGGCCCGGGCAGAGCTTGCGCCCAGTCGCCATGTCAAACGGACCCACGTGGTGCCAGCGTTCGGGGTCGCTCTGGGCCGGCTCAAAGCCCTTGCCCTTGGCGGTGGAGACGTGCAGCACGATGGGGTGGTCGATATTGCGCAGTTCCTGCAGCGTGTCGACGAGGGCCAACACATCGTTACCGGCGTCCAGATAGCGGTAGTTGAGCCCCATCGCGCGAAAAATGTTGCGCTCACAGGTGCCGTTGCTGGCGCGCAACTCGGCCAGATTGCGATACAGGCCACCGTGGTTTTCGGCAATGGACTGGTCGTTGTCATTGACGACGATAATCAGGTTGCTGTCGAGCTCGGCGGCATTATTGAAGCCCTCAAACGCCAGACCGCCCGAAAGCGAGCCGTCGCCAATAACAGTAATGACGTTATACGTGTCACCAGCCAGGTCGCGCGCGTGGGCAAGACCGCAGCCCAAGCTCACCGAGGTCGAGGTGTGACCCATGGCAAACAGGTCATGCTCGGACTCGTCGGGATTGGCAAAGCCAGAGGCCTCGCCATAACGCTCCGGATCGATATAGGTATACGCGCGCCCGGTCAGCGCTTTGTGTGCGTAGGTCTGGTGCGACACGTCGAAGACAATTTTGTCGGTGGGGGAGTTAAACACGCGGTGGAGCGCGACCGTGAGCTCAACGACGCCCAGGTTGGGGGCAACGTGTCCGCCGACAGCGGCGGAGCTTTCGAGGATGGCGTGGCGAATCTCGTCGCAGAGCTGCGGGAGCTCGGCGCGATTAAGAGCCTTGACGTCCTCGGGCGTTGTCGTTTGCGTAAGCAGCATCGTTGTGGGTTACTCCATGCGAATCGAGCGCCGGCGCTCCCTCGGCCGGCACAATTGCACAAAACAGTCTCGCACATTTTGGCGTTTGATATGTGACGGCGGCGCGGTGATTCGCCAACTGGCGGGGCAAAACGTTTGGCTCTGTTAGACCAGGATTGACATACATGTGTCCCCACGGTGCCATATCGTTAGCCCTGTAGACCGCGATGATGGG
>USMR01000005.1 GCA_900555815.1 uncultured Collinsella sp. | reverse complement strand
CCGTGAACGAAATCGACACACCCGGATTCTTGAGCGACGACACCGCCGAGTACGCCAAAAACGCTGACATCGCGATCATCCCAGTCCAGCCGGGCACACTGGGCCTGAAGCCGATGAAGAGGACCATCAAGGTCATCACCGAGGCCAATCCCGACCTGTCGTTCGCAATCATCGTCAACAACTTCGCGGCAAACCAGACGGTCGACCGTCAGTTCCTCGAACTGCTCGAAGCCGATGACTTGCCCGTGCTGGGCACCGTTCCGACCGCAGCGGCCTTCAAGCAGGGCGCGGCCTTGGGCAAGCCCGTGTACGAAATCGCGAAGAGCGGCAAGGCCGCCCAGGCAATCGAAAACATCCTGGACGAGATCGAGGAGGTCCTGTAATGGCCGGAAAGTTCAAGAAATCGACCTCCTACTTCGACGTCGCCGCGGAGAAGGCCGAGGAGAGACAGCAGAAAATCGTTGAGAGCGCATCTGAGCCCCAGAAACCGGCTCCGCAGGTACGGAAAGCCGGGCGCCCCAAAAAAGGCACTGAAGGGGCATCTGAGAGGCTTGTACAGCTGTCTGTATACGTTCCGGAGAGTTATCGCAAGCGGTTGAAGCAAGCGGCACTCGAGGAGGACAAGTCCGTATCGGATATCGCACGAGAGCTTTTCGATGAGTACCTTGCCGAAAAGGGGTTTTAGCGAAGAGGACGACGAACGTTCTTGATGTTGTGACAAAATGGAAGTCCAAGAGGATCAGGACAGGGGTATCGAAAGGTGCTCCTGTCTCTTTTAGGCCACTGAGAGCCGATTTAAGACCCCGTTTTATCTATCCATGAGAAAACCGGTCGAACCTCACCGATAGAACGTCTTATTTCCGATTCTGTAACCTTCTAGCGGTATTCAGCGCAAGGTTGACCAAATGTCGGTATCTAGATCAACTGGAAAACGGATTCGGCATGTCATTGCCGAATTGTAGGCTCGCAGCCAAGTAGGTTAGTTCGCCCGGGGAGCGAAGCGACGCCGGCGCTGAGAGCTGACAACAACGTAGCCGGGGAGTTGGGGCGTTAGCCCCCACACTTTTGGCCGATAGGCCATGCCAAGGAGCGATAGCGACGCGGAATGAGCGTAGCGAATGGAGTGCAAGGCCGGTGGATTTTCTTGTCTGTTTATCGTTCGATCATTAAATGCTTTCTGGTGGATTTCTTCGTTTCCCTCTTGAGCTCAGACTAAGTGAATCTAATTCACTCTAGTCAGACTTGGTGGGTTGTATGAACCCATAGTTGTGGTTATTTCAACCCATAGTTGTGGTTATTTCAACCCATAGTGCATGGGTTAACTGAACCCATAGTTGGCATGGGTTATTTCAACCCATAGTCTCGTGAGACAACCCATAGTTGATAAGTTGGTCCCGGTTAACACGTGCCCAAACTATGGGTTGAAATAACTATTTCGGTACTTTTTGGCGTTTTCCGATCGCTTTCTATGGGTTGTATTAACCCATAGCTGGAAAGGTGGCTTGATTTTTCTATGGGTTCTTTCAACCCATAGTTCTTCCGTCACCGAAAAGCATCCGCGATCTCTGTAAGCAAGTCTATGGGTTGCCCTAACCGATAGACTTGCCGAAGAACCGTTATTTAACCCCCTATCAATAAAATTATTTTTCGCCAAACTATGGGTTAAAACAACCCATAGTTATACTGTAGGTTGTTTTAACCCATAGTTTGTAAGGAAAAGAAATAGGGCTATGGGTTCATACAACCCATAGCCCTTCAAACTAGGCAGAATGCTTTGCGTCCCACTGAGCTTTGCGTTTCGCCGAATTCTCAGCGCGTTGCTTTTTCTTACCCTCCTCGACTTCGAGTCTGCGCTTAGCGATCGCCGTCATATCGAGTCGGTACTCAACCGATTTGTTGTTCCCGCGCGGCGACTTAATCAAAAGACCGAGTTCGACGAGCTTATCGATTCTCTTCTTGACGTTCGAGCGATCCGATTTGACGTCCGCCGCCATGGTGGCAAGGCTGATGTAGCAGGTGGATTTGTAGACGTCTTTGCGCTGGAACGACCAAATCCGCCCCATAATATCGGTGTCGAGCCTAGGCAAACCGAGCTCGAGCATCCATGGTGGCTTGATGATCGCGACCTTCTCGCTGACCATATCCTGCACCATGTGGGCGACACGGGACGATTCGTTCGATGCCCGGCGAAGTGCTTCGCGGTGACTCTCGCTATTGGCCATGGCGGCATCTGTGACGGCCTGATTCGCGAAATCGGACGCCGTCCCCATTCCAGACGGGTTTGTGGGACCGGACGGGTGACTATCCGTGTCCCACGGATAGTCACCGCCCACATCCGGTTTTAAATTTTTGGTATCCATAAACTAGCCTCTCGTTGAGGCTATCTAGCCATCAGCCGAAGTGATGCCATAGTATTTTGGTAGTACTTCAACATAGGGACCCAAATCGAAGCATACGTGTGCTAGGATTGCAGGTAACAGGCCAGAAAGCCACATTTGAACATGAAAGAAGCCCTTCTTACTTGGCGGTTAGGGGGCTTTTTTCATATCTATTTTTGCTCTTTAACACGCTCCAAAAACTCGGCGATAGCGATCGCCGCCATAGACGACTTAGCTACACCGCGACTCTTCGCGTAGTCATCGAGATCACGCCAAATTTCGAGAGGCAGAGTAACCTGGATTCTTTTCTTCTCCTCGGCCACTGCCATAGACAATTACCTCCTTCGTTGAACAAGCGAAATCGTACCACTACTGATTGAAACAAAGCGTATCACAAATACTGTCTAAAATACAAACTAACACAAAGTGGTACACCTAAATTCGCTAAATCTTTCCCATCGGTCAGATAGGCGCTCGAGTTTCCAAAAAGGACACAGGAAATTGCCAAAAGGGGCACAGTGAAACGTCCCTAGAATCAACTGTTACGATAAAAACAGGAGGTAACTCCGCGGACACGGCCTAGCGCGCTGCCATCCAGTGCCGATTCTGCCATACTCGCAATTCGGCAAGGATGAGGAGTATGAATTGATCGGGGCTTATAGGACAACACCAAAACCGGCATCGACGGCTCCATGGACGATTCGGATTCCAAATAGGCCCTGTTAGTCGAGCTACTTCTTTGCCGGTGTCGTATACGAAACCGCTATACCCGCGGCAATTGCCATGAGACAGCTCACGATGAATCCGAACTCATACTTCAAAACGTTTGTTGCGGTCAGGGCGATAATCAACACAGTCGCAATTTGCAGAATTATCATTATTACGAAGAGATTGATTCCTTGTTTGGCCGAAGTCGCTGAGTGAGTTTGGCTTCGTTGATTCAGGTTGTAGCTGACAACAAAAGCGATCAGTTCGCTTGATACGGGGCCGACTACATAGAAAAAGATTGCGTCAATGAAGCCTATAGCGTTGTAAGTGTTGTAAGTTGTTTCGCCGGAAAAAACAGCGTATAAAGCATATCCAAATCTTGGCTGATTCATGTATGAGTAGGAGAAGACCAAGAGCGTCAATATTGCTACTACCAGAAGTGCATTCAGGATAAATCGCTTGCTTTTCATCGATCGCTCCTTCCGGGTGACTCTTATATGTAATTCTACAACAGCCATTATTTTCAAAGAATATGACTGTCCTAAATAACGTGCACTTTCGCTGGAGGGTCGCTGTTTGGCGGCCCTCTTTTTTGCACAGGCGCGGTGGGATGGTAATATCGGGCGGGAGTCAGCCGCTCTGATAGAATCGTCCTTGCTGTCGGCAGCCCTCGTGCCGGGCAGAGCCCTCCATTTGATGGGAGGTGATGCCCATGACCGATTTCACCGAGCTCGTGAAGCTCCTGACCGCTATGGTCTCGCTCCTCACGGCCCTTGTCGGCCTTTCCAAGGCACTCAAGCAGGGCTCGAAGCCCAAAAAGAAAGGCCACCGTCGCTAAGACGATGACCCAACTTCATTAAGCAACGGCTCTGCCCAGCTCTCTACAACTTGGGCTGCCGTCGGCACCATTTTACCCTCCTGACGAGGAATTCGTCCATATTTCAAAAATCAAATCCTGTTCGCGCGTGGGCGTAAACTTTTAGTTGGGCAAATCCGACAGATTGGAGCTTGAAACATGAGGGATATGCACCTCATGTCGCTCATAAAACGTCTCCTGACCTCGAAGGAGAACGTTTTTTAGCGACAGAAGGAGACATAAATATGATCTGGTTTACCAGCGACACCCACTTCGGGCATGAGAACGTGCTGAAGTTCACCGACCGCCCGTGGGAGACGATTTGGCAGATGAACGACGCCATCGTCGACAACATCAACGGCAGGGTCGCCGCTGACGACGAACTCTACATCCTGGGGGATTTCTCATTCAAGATGACCGCCCAGGACGCCTACGGGCTGCGCAAGCGGATCGCCTGCAGGCGCATCCACCTCATCCCGGGAAACCACGACAAGGACTGGACCCAGCCGGCGGTCGCGGGCGCCTTCACCGTGGAACCGCCGATCTGCGTGCTCAAGATCGACGGGCAGAAGATCGTCCTGTGCCATTACCCCATGGCCGACTGGCAGGGCATGAGCCATGGATCGTGGCACCTCCACGGGCACATCCACAGCAGCGGCGGCGCGTACAACGAGTTCAACCGCAAGCAGGGGCTCCTGCGCTACGACGTGGGCTGCGACGCCAACGGGCACTCCCCGGTGAGCCTCGACGGGCTGAGGGAATGGTTCGCCGGGGTCGACGAGCCGTGCGACCGGGTGAAATGGCCCTGGTGGGTCAACGAGACCGGCGACAGGCAGGTCGAGCGCGAGCTGGCGGCGTACAAGAGGGAAGAGGCGATCCGATGACGGTCTATGTGACGGGCGACATCCACAGTGGGCTCGACATGCAAAAGCTCCGCGACTGGGAGCTCGGCGATAGTCTTACCAGCGACGACTATCTCGTCGTTGCCGGTGACTTTGGCTTTCCGTGGGACTTTTCTGCCGAGGAATGCGCTGACATCGCTTGGCTCGAGTCGCGCCCCTACACGGTTCTCTTCGTGGATGGCAACCACGAGCGCTTCGACCACTGGGAGGAGCGTCCCATGGAACCGTGGCACGGCGGGCTGACGCAACGTCTGTCGGATACTTCGTCTATTCGGCGCCTGACGCGCGGCGAGGTCTTTGAGCTCGACGGTTCGACAATCTTCACCATGGGCGGTGCCACGAGCGTGGACAGGGAATACCGCGTGCCGTATTCCAGCTGGTGGCCTCAGGAGCTCCCGGACGAGCGCGATTTCGATACCGCGCGGGCAAGGCTCGACGAGGTCGGCTGGAAGGTCGACTGCGTCATCACCCATACCTGCGCCACGCGCATGCTCTCGCCGACGCTCTACCCGGACCCGGGCTGGGAACGCCCTGATGTGGACCGGCTGACCGGATTCCTCGACGAGCTCGAGGACCGCCTGGACTACAAGCGCTGGTATTACGGACATTTTCACCGAGACGGCAATCCGGACGAACGGCACACGGTGCTGTATGACCGGATCGTGAGGCTCGGGGACAAACTCCTGCCGTGGGGCGCGTACTGATGACGGTCTATGTGACAGGCGATGTCCACGGCAGGGCCGAGTATGGGGCCAGCAGATTCGCCTTCAAATCTTGGCCGCTGGGGCGCACGCTGACGCGCGATGACGTGGTGATCGTGGCCGGCGACTTCGGCTTTGTCTGGGACGGCTCGAATGCTGAGAGGTATTGGCTCGACTGGTTCGAGTCGAAGCCCTGGACCACGTGTTTCGTAGACGGCAACCATGAGAACCACCACGCCCTGGCAGAACTGCCGGTGCGGGAGTGGAGCGGCGGTCTCGTCCATGAGGCGCGACCGCACGTGCTGCACCTGATGCGTGGGGAGGTGTTCGACATCGGTGGGCTCACGGTCCTTGCCATGGGCGGTGCCGCAAGCAACGACAGGCAGTATCGCAGGGAGGGGAGGAGCTGGTGGCCCGAGGAGATGCCGAGCGAGGAGGAGATGGGGTGCTGCCGCACCTCGCTCGACCGCGTGGGCTGGAGGGTCGATTACGTGGTGACGCATGAGGCCCCTGCCGTCCTGGCAGAGAAGCTGTGCCGCGAGCGCGGGCGCGAGTATCGAGGCGACCGGCTGCAACGATTCCTTGGCGAGCTCGACGGGCGGCTCGGCTACCGAGCCTGGTTCTTCGGACATTATCACGGCGACGAATGGCGCGACGACAGACATCGCCTGATCTACCGAGACATCGTGCCGATCGAAGATGCTGCGCCCGGTTCTAGGAACCTTCTGGAAGCGCTCTAGAAGATTCCTAGAAATCAGCAGCCTGACAGGAGAAGCGCGGGGCTACTCGTCCTTCATCTGGGTCATGACCTCGACCTTGGCCTCGGCCACGGCCGCCCGCTGCTCGGAGGCGGCAGGGCGGTCCTTGAGGGCGGCGAGCTCGGCCATCAGGTCGCGCTGGGCCAGGAGTGCGTCGTTCAACTCGGCTTGGGCTTTCAGCGCGGCGTCACGCTCGCCGCGCAGTCGCTCGATCTCATCGACCATGGCCACGGCCTCGGCATGGAGCTGGACGACCTGCCTGTCGAGCTCCCTGGCATCGGCGAGGTATCTGACGCTCGCGGCATGGAGCTCGTTGTTCTCGAGCTCGAGGCTCGCGGTATCGAGTTCGAACTTCTCCTCGATAAAGGCGACCCGCTCATTGCAGTCGGCCTCAAGTCTTTCGTTCCGGTCTCTCGCCTCGACGAGCTTGCGGTTGAATTCGTCGAGCTGGGCCCTGAGCAACGCGTTCTCGGTTCTGAGGTCGCCCGTCTCGCGCAGCAGCTTCTCCCGCCACGTCGCCTCGATCCGCTCGGCGGCCTCATCGAGGACGGACTTCACGCCGTAGATCTCCCTGATTTTTCTCTCGTCTGTCATCGTGCGACACTCCAATCAACAATGGGCATGGCTCCGCCACGCCGTACGGCTGGGAACAAATACGCGGCCGCTGTTGATTTGTAGTCGTCCTGCGATCGGTGGGTTCTAAAAAGGCGTCTCAAGTCATGCGTTCACGCAGGTTTTCGATTGGAGAAATACCGCACTCATCTAATAGTAGCGCACTCGGATTTATCTTCTGACTCCGACTAACCCGCGCTCGCGGAGGATGCGGTACAGGGTCGATTTCGAGATACCCGTTGCGGCGCAGATGTCGGGAATTGGCGTCTCGCGGGCAAGGTAGAGTTTCACGGCAGCGTCGGCCTTGACGTCTGCGATGCGCGGGCGGCCCCCGACGTTGCCACCGCGGCTCCGTTTGACGGCGATACCCTCGGCCTGGCGCTGCTTGATCAGATCGCGCTCAAGCTCGGCTGTGCAGGCGTGGGTACCCAGCACGAAACGGCCGAAGGCGGTATCGAGGTCGACCGGCTGTTTCAAGGAGGTTAGCTTCACGCCGAGATTTCGGAACATAAGGTCGTAGTTCAGCAATTGCCTGGTCGATCTGGTTAGGCGCTCCCAGGACTCGACTACCACTTCATCGCCGGCCTTCATCTTCTTGAACAGACGCTTCTGCTGAGTTCGGTCGCCGTCCTTGGCACCCGTGACTTTGTCTTTGTAGATATGGCCATAGGGCACGCCGGCGTTGACCAACGCCTCGATTTGCCTGTCTAGCTTCTGATCCTTCGTGCTCACGCGAGCGTATCCGTATCTGGTCATTTTCAGCCTCCTGCCTTGTCTTTTGATTTTCTCATGGGAATGCAAGGGGAGGTTTTGGCACTGGGTTTTGGCACTCGCCGTCCACGGCATCGAGGGTTCGGTTTTCGAGTGCCGCGCGGCATACGTTTTGAGACTGGCAAGCTGTTGCCGGCTCGAGAAAGCCGTGCAACACGCGTTGGACGACCAGAACATCCCAAACAAAGGCCTGTCGGTCCCACCTTCAAGCCCAATAGCAAAATGTGCATCAGCGGATTTGCAGCGATACAAGTCTCAACCGTCACCATCACACCGCAGCGCGCCTAGTCCCACTCATCCTACTGCAAATGTCCCAGAACGAGAAAACGACCAGCCTAACATGCCAACCTTTATATCCGCACGCGCGTAATTCAACTCATAAGGACCGGCTATCCCTTGCCTGTGACAAAATCTCAAACGCACAGAACAGAATCATCAGTCCAATCATCGCATAAGAGGCAGCCGAACCTTCAAGCACTATTCCACAAAGAACAATCTCCGCGCCGCCAATAAGAACTGTTATCAGGCGCTCTGCCTTTTTGCTCTCGCCGCTCGCATAAAAAGGCGGCAAAGCGCACAAGATCACATATAGCCCGGGAAGGGAATACAGGATCGATAGCCCAAGTCCCCCATCAACCGCAGTGCTTTGCGCAAGAATCAACTGAACCCAAACGGCAATTATCACTGAGCAGGTTGTCGATAAAAGAAGACTAGAAATATAGCACGCAACAAAGTCCCGTCGCATTCGAGCAGAGAAATCCGCGAACTCTCTTCGCCGCGTGGAAACAATAAGGTACACAGAAATTGCAATAGAACCAATCAGAGAAAACAGCGGAACAACCAGCAATTCAAGCTTATTGCCCCATCGATCAACCACACCCCCACTCCAATGAGCGGGAATTGTATCAGGGAGGACTGACCAAGCCGCCCATAGAATCAGAAATTGAAGAATAGAGAGGATGAAAGATGATAACACTGCAGTAATTTTTTTTTGAGGCTCTCATCGATTCCGCATCTCCTTGCGCGCCCACATTCCACTCCGCCTTAAATCAAGTATACGTTTTGAGGCTGGCAAGCTGTTGCCGGCTCGAGGACAGCGGCCCGGTGCACCGGGCCGATCGATAGCGGACTCAGGTTCACAGCGCAGTTTCTTAGGGCTCGCATATATAGGAAGACTTGATCGGCAATCGATTTTAATGAAGTCGGCAGCGCATGTCAGAGCTTTCAACAAACCGCAGGTAAATCCGTATACCAAAAATTGGTACACGGGTTTACCTGCGATGTTCATGCTTGGTCAAAAGCCCATCAAGCGATATATCCATTATTTTAATGCGCGCGCCTGAGCTTTTGGCTGAAGTGGCAGTCCGACCGCCGGCAGGCGGCCACGCTATATCCAAAGGCCACGCCTACTCCCAGTGCCCGGCTACGTCGACGACCCAGTGCTGCCCGTCGAGTTCCTGCCGCAGAGCTACATCAGGGACGTCTTATTGGGGGACGACCACATGGAACCCCGGGAGATCAAGCTGTACGGCCGATCCATCCGTCAACAACATATCAAAGCCCCAAAACCCAACAGGATCGCGAACGAGGGGATGAATTGACCGCCCGGGTATTTGCGCCCGGGCGGTCAATTTTATCAACCATGGGGGCGATGCTGTGAGGCCATTTTTCTGGCACCCGCCGTTTGCTCCGGCCTCAACGCACCCATCGACCGTTCAGTAAGCTTTGCGAACGCGACCACGTGCGCATTTGTCGAACAATCAAATGTCCGACAATGTCTGACGGAGCTGTCAGACATTCACGCACGAACAGGCGAGCTTCGCGAGCGACTGTAGGCAACTAGTAGCCCCACCTGCGTCTTTAACGCAGGTTCAACGTCGGACATCTTGAATGTCTGACGTTGAACGAAGCTGGCGTGCAAAATGGCCCCACAAGACCATTTTGCACCGTCTCAGGGGTGCGATTCAGGATTTGCCGCTACGTCCGTTATCGTAATAATCTCCCGCAGGCACCACCGCGCACGCCGCCGTACCCGTGTCTTTTATCGTAATGATTTGAAAACAGGCTCCTTTTCTCCCTTGTCCGTTATCGTAATAACAAGGCGCGCGAGTGTCCTTCCCCCGGTCCAAGGGCGGAGCCCTGGCAAGCGCCGAACCACCCGGGTCGGTGGCAGATTTGTACACACATTTACGATGGGGGTACAAGTATGCGTCTCTTGCGGGATTTCTCGTTTATCGGCAGAAAATCGAGGTCAGAAGATGGATGAGTTCTTGAGTATTGAAGATCTGCGGTGGGAGTTCGGCGCGTCGCGAGCATGGATGTACAAGTATCTGGCGCCGCATATCAAGTCAATCACCGTGAAGTGCTCGACCGACGACGGCGAGCGCCTGTGCAAGCGTTATAGCCTCGATGATGCACGGCGCGTGGTCGCTGAAAAGGCTCGAGCCGAGGTCTATTCCGTGCCCGTTAAAGCGGACCCCGGGAAAAGCAGCTATGCTCCGTACCGCCGCCCGCGGCGCGTGCGAATCAAGACGAGCGCGTACATCGCCGAATATATTGTCGGCTTCGGCCATCTCTGGCAGATCGACGAGATTGCAGAGGAATACTGCGGTAAGCGCTCAAGAGAGGCGGCATATCAATTCATCTACCGTAACGCCTGGATCGCAATCGTGTTCGGCAACAAAACTTTCTATATCCCGAGGCGCACCACACCGCAATTCGTGGCGGCAGCAGTCGAGGTGTTCGGAGACGCCGCCCACACCGTCGAATACGCACGCGGTGGGCATAAAAGTGACGCCACGGAATAGCGGCACTATGTAACAAATGAATAAGTTAACGGCGTAAAAAGTGAAAAACCGAACTACGTAATATCGACAATGCGACATAACGCAATAACGACAAAGCGGAATAGCCGCACTATGTAACCACGTAATAACAGAACTATTGAACATCGGACTATTCGGTCCTGAAATCTGTCCGCAAGAGTCGTACGCTGCCGTACAAAATGCCCGGCAGCGTACCGCCGCAAGCGGCGCACGCTAGGGCTCTGCCCTAGCACCCGGCACTCGCGGCGTTAGCTCATTGTTCTGCAATTCAACGGTTACGTTTTTCAGTTTTGTCGTTATCACGTAGTTCGGTAATTACACAGTTGCGTAGTGTCGTAATTGCTTTGTTCGGTTGTGTCGCAGTTCAGATATGAACAACCGCCGCAGGCGCCGGGTGCTAGGGCAGAGCCTTGGCAGTACGCGGACGGCCGAAACGCAGTTTTGTACGGCAGCGTGCGACACTTGCGGGCGAGCTCCGGCTATGCCATTGCTGAATTACGACAAAACGCAACAACAGAGCCGTGTAACCGCGGCATAACTGATTTACAGACGATACGAAGAACGTAATGAATGAACTAGTGAACTGCGACACAGCCGAAAAAGCGAACAGCTATAAACCCAAAAAACGCATTGAAGCAGGAGAGATGTTTTAAATCTCAGCCCACAAATCGAGAACAGTGGCGTCCCGACGAACCGTGGCAAAATAGTCGCAGTAGTCATAGACATCATCGGGACTGCGCATCACGGCAACAAGATCTCCGTTGTGCGCATCAACAACTGCATGTCGAAATCCCATCGTCTGACGCATCATCCGGTTGCGCTGCCGCTCGATCTCGATCGCATCCAGCAGGAGGTGGCCATCATCGTTGGTCATTTGAAACTCCGATCTAGGCGATTGCCTTTTCCTTGGCGAAGGAAATGAACCTCTTCAGCGACCAGATGCCGTCTCCGAATTGAGGCGGGATACCTTTTGAGACTGTTTAATCTGAACAATAAGATGTGTACCAGTAAAACCTGGTTTCGGCATTGATTGGAGTAGTCATGGCGATATGCGAAATTGCGGTCGTATTCGATGAGAGCGAAATGGCTTTGATCCAGGCTCATACGGGCACCTCAAATATGTCCTTTTCCGAGTTCGTGAGAAGGGCTGCGCTTGAGAAAGTCGAGGACATGGTGGACATCGAGGCATTCAACGAAGCGCTGATGGAAGATGACGGTACCCGCTACTCAATGGCCGACGCCATGCGTATGGCCATGAAGGGTGAGTAGCCGTTTGCGGCGCCAAGCTGACCGCCGCAGTAGGGGCAATAAACGGCCTTCATTGGCACCTCTTCCGAAAGGGTATTTAACGGTTCCGGAAAAGGTTATCCACCTGCGGGAACGATAGGCAACCGGACACACATTCTGTCCGAGCGGTTAAAAGCGGGCACGGAATTTAAACGGCTGAAAAAGGGGCATCGACCTGCGCCGATGCCCCCAACGTGGACACACTTTTTGTCCTATAAGCCCTAACTGGGTAAGCATAAATGAGCGGGTCGTGCTGTATAAATTGCTTGTGTGCGCGTTTATGCGCGTTAGATTGCGTTTAATTACGTACCTATGCGTATATATGCGCCGTTTATGGGGCAATAATGACCGTTTAGCGGTGAGATACGCAAAAAAGCGCACAGACGCGCGTGTTTGTGCGAATATAGAGCTGTCAGAAATGCAAGACGTTCTATGACACAGGAGACACATAATGGCAGATTCCAAGCAGGCTCCACTCGACGCCGCGGCAGCCGCCAAAGCAGCATTTGCTTCGGTCCAGGACAAGCCGTTCCCTAACGACATCTTTACGGCTCCCGAGCTCCGTTGGGCTGTGATCGGTTGCGGCGTTATTGCCAACCAGATGGCTCAGTCCCTTGCCCTGGCCGGCCGCAAGCTTACGGGCGTTGCCAACCGCACGCTCACCAAGGCTCAGACTTTTGCCGACCAGTACGGCGTCGAGAAGGTCTATGACACGGTTGAGGATCTCTACGCCGATCCTGACATCGACGCCGTCTACATCACCACCCCGCACAACACCCATATCACCTATCTGCGCGCCGCCCTGGTGGCCGGCAAGCACGTTCTCTGCGAGAAGGCCATCACGCTCAACTCCGCCGAGCTCGATGAGGCCCGCGCCATTGCCGCCGAACACAACGTGGTCCTTATGGACGCTACCACGGTGCTCCACATGCCCTTGTATCAAGAGCTGCGCCGCCGCATGGATGCCGGCGAGTTTGGCCGCATGAACCTCGCTCAGCTCAACTTTGGTAGCTACAAGGAGTACGGCGACCTGACCAACCGTTTCTACAATCGCAACCTCGCCGGCGGTGCCATGCTCGATATTGGCGTATACGCCCTGTCCGTCATGCGCCTGTTTATGGCGAGCCAGCCCGTCGAGGTCGTGTCTCTGGGTAACACCTGCGAGACCGGCGTGGACGTTGCAGGCGGCATCGTCTGCCGCAATGCCGAGCAGCAGCTGGGCGTCGTGAGCCTTACGCTCCACTCCAAGCAGCCAAAGCGCTCGGTTATCAGCTTTGACAATTGCTATGTCGAGGTCAACGAGTATCCGCGCGCCGATCACGCGACGATCGTGTGGACCGCGGACGGTCATCGCGAGGAGGTCGCCGCGGGCACCGAGGCTTATGCCCTGTGCTACGAGATGGCTGACCTCGAGCAGGCCGTCGCCGGCGACGATTCCAAGCGTGAGCTTCTGGATTATGCTTCTGATGTGATGGAGCTCATGACCAAGCTCCGCGCCGATTGGGGAGTCGTCTACCCCGAGGAGGAGTAAGCGATGCTTGCGGAAGATAGGCTCAATACGATCGTGTCGATGGTGCAGCAGGCTGGCTCGGTAACGGTGCCCGAGCTTGCCGATGCCCTGGGCGTGACGGCCTCTACCATTCGACGCGACCTACAGACGCTCGACCGAGCGCACCGCATCGCCAAGGTGCACGGTGGCGCGACAAGTCTTGAGCGCGCGCACGTGACGCGCGACCTAACGATCAGTGAGCGCAGTGATCTCCATAACGACGACAAGGAGCGTATCTGCGCCCGCGCCGCGGCGCTCGTGGAGCCCGAGAGCTTTGTGTACATCGATTCGGGTTCGACAACGCTCAGACTCATCGAGCATCTTCCGCATCTCGAATCGGTCACCTATGTGACTGATTCCGTGCTCCATGCTCAGCATCTCGCTGTGCGCGGCATGCGCACCGTGGTGCTGGGCGGCGAGCTTAAACCCGAGACCGAGGCGCTCGTTGGCCCCGATGCTCTGGCAACCCTAGACCGCTACAACTTTAACTGCGGCTTTTGGGGTTCTAACGGCATTGCCGCCGAGCAGGGCTTTACGACGCCCGATATCGAGGAAGCGCAGGTCAAGCGTATTTCGATGCGCCATACAGCCAAACGCTTCGTAATCTCGGACGCCAGTAAGTTTGGCATGGTGGCTCCCGTAAAATTCGCGGACTTCCGTGACGCAACGGTTATCACCGCGGGCGAGGTGCCCGCCAAGTACCAGACGATGGAAAACGTCATCACGGTTTAGCAACGGGGCGAAGTAAGGCCAAAACCACCACAAAGGTGCCTGTCCCCATTGTGGTGGTTCCGATGGCCCCGTCGGGCATGATTTCCCAGTACCCCTGTTTCCATACGACGTGATCATGCCCGCCGGGGCCATCGTATAGATATCGCTTAAAAGCGCCGTCACTTCGGCGCTATCAATCACTCAAACACAAGGTAATACGCAGGTTGTGACCCTCAGAAGGGGAGGGCTGGGCCTGCTTGTGCAAAAGGAGGAAACATGTCAGCTGCAAACGAGAAGGTTGGGGGCGGCACTTACGATGTCGTTGCCATCACGGCATGTCCAACGGGCATTGCTCACACATTTATGGCGGCCAAAGGGTTGGAAGACCAGGCAGCCAAGATGGGCGTGAGCATTAAGGTCGAGACTCAGGGTTCGGGCGGCGCTAAAAATGTACTGACCGCGGCAGACATCGCTGGTGCCAAGGGTG
>USMR01000004.1 GCA_900555815.1 uncultured Collinsella sp. | reverse complement strand
CTGCGACTTTGCCCTAAACGCGCAGAGCGCCACAAAAGAGAACGTATTACCCGTGCCGCCGATGAGGTTGATGGCCAACGACATGAGCGCCGGGTGGAACTCAAGCGGCTGCCCGGCAGCATAGAGCGAGGCGTTGGCGGCAAAGGCGGCAAGCGTGACCGGGGCGGTGATGGGCATTACGATCATGTTGCCGTGGACGCCAAAGCACCAAAACAGCAGCGTCATGAAGCAGATAAGCAGTGCGCCGGGCACAGAGTCAACTGCGACGGAAAGCGGGGCAGCGAGCAGCTTCTCGATAACCGAGGGGATGGACAGCGCGGGATCGATCATCTGGATCAGCAGGTTGCCGCCAAAGAAGATGAGGATGTTGGCGAGCATAGGTACGATGGCGCCAAAGGTTTCGGACAAAAACGGCGGCACGCCATCGGGCATCTTGATGGTGATGCCCTTGGTCTGGCAGAAGCGCGTGACCTCGACGGAGACCAAGGCAACGATGATGGCGGTAAACAGGCCCTGCGCACCCAGATAGGTGCAGGGGACCGCCTGGAGCACGGACTCGTCAGCAAGCTGGTAGTAGGACGACGGCGCCGCGGCGATCAGGAACATCACCAGCGAGGTCATGCCGGCGTTAAGCTTGGGCATCTTGTAGGTGCCCGCCAGGTTATAGGCGATTGCGAACGTCACGATCACCGACAGTATGCCCATCGTCATGTTGAAGGGAATGAGCAGCGTGAGCTTATTGGCCGTGGCAAAATCGAGCCAAGGGCCAAAGACGGACCAGAACCCGCCCTGCGCCACCAGGTCGGCCGTGACCGGCGGGTTGGCGAGGATCATAAAGACGGCAGATACCAAGATGAAGCTGATCGCGCTCATAAAGCCCTTTTGCATGGAGGCAAAGTGGCGCTCGGTGCCGCAGAAATTGGCGATAGGGGTCAGTTTTTCCTGAAGCAGGGTCATGAACTTCTCCATGGTTGCCTCCTAACCCAACAGCGACTGGGCGAGTGCCAGCACGTTGGCGGCGTTGCCCATGCCGTAGTCCTGTGCGGGGATGACCGCGGTCGGCTTACCGCTCCCCTGCTTGACGGTGTTGAGCTGGTAGGACACCTGCGGCCCCAAGAGCAGCACGTCATAATTGGCGCACGTCTCCTGATACTCGCCGATACCCACCGCATCGATATCGAGCTCGATGCCGTTTTGCTCCGCATATTTCTCGAGTTTCTTCATCAGAATGCTTGTAGACAGACCAGCTGCGCAAACAAGAAGGATCTTCATAAGGGATTCCCTTCGCATTGATTGGTTGGATAGTCACCGCACGCCGCTAGGCGTTCTTGGTTGCAGTGCGCTCATACAGGCAGATCAGCTCCTGCACGAGCTCCTGAGCAAGCATGGAGCACATGAGGTGGTCCTGAGCATGGACCAGCAACACATCCACCGACAGATGCTCGCCCGCTGCCTCAGTCGAAAGCAGCTGCGTTTGGATGTGGTGAGCCTTGATTCCCGCATCCTTTGACTGCTTCATGAGTTTGGCGGCGGCGTCAAAATCCCCCGCCTTTGCCTTTTCAAGGGCTTCGAAGGCAAGGCTGCGTGCCTCTCCCGCTGCAGCGACCAGCTGAAACGAAACCATCTCGGTTCCCTGATCGTCCATAACGGTCTCCTCTCCCGTGATGTTTGGTTTGTACTTGAATATTCGAAACGCCTATCTCCCGCCCGCAATCCTCGAGGTTTATTGCAGGTAGACTGACAGGGTCATCGACAAAAGAAGTCTTAAGCCGTATGCGCTTGCACAAGCGCCATCAGCTCATGCCAGGACCGGCGCTCGCGTAGGCGCTCGACCCCCTGGCGGTCCATAAAGATCTCGGCGAGCAGTGAGCTCAAGATCCGCGCCTCATCGCCGCCCGACCGGGCAAACGACACCATAAAGACGATATCGACCTCATGGCCGTATTCGTCCCAAAGAATGGGATGTTCGAGCAGGGCCACGGTAACAAAGGCCTCGGCGCTCAAGGGATGCATCCCATGGGGCATGGCTACCCCATTGCCAAACGAGGTGGCGCTCGCGCTCTCGCGCTCGGCGACCTCTTGGGCAAACTGGGCATCGACACGGCCGCTCTCGACGGCGCGCTCGGAGAGATATCGGAGAACGGCCTGCTTCGACGACGCCTCAACGCGGTTGAAGAACAGGGCACGGCTAAAGAAAGAGCTCACGGAGTCCGATTGCGCAGTGTCGTCGCTCAGCACCTTGCGGATAGCGTTGACATCGCTCGTCTCCAAGAAGAAATCGGCCTCGCGGACGGGCACGGGCAACTTGACGTTGAGCGGCACCGTTGTGAACACGTAGTCGATATGCGAAAAATCGAACGTTCCCACGCGGGCGACATCGCATGTCTCAATCGAATCGATATACATGCCAAACTGCTTGCGGTACTGGTGCTCGAGCATACGGGCGCTTCCCGCTCCCGAGGCGCACACGATCAGGATGCGTTTGCGACGCGGCTGGTCGGCTTGCTGCTCGAGGGCCAGGGCAAATGCCATGGCGATGTAGCCGAGCTCTTCATCAGAGGGCTGGCTGCCAAAATGACGCTCGAGTACCTGCGAGGTGCCAGCTGCCATCGAATAGGCCAACGGAAACCTCGTCTTGATATCGGACAGCATGGGGTTATCCATATGCATGTGATATTCAAGGCGATAGCCCAGAGGGCCGATATGCCGAGCAAGGTTCATGCGAAGTTCAAGATCGCCGCTAAAGTCAAACCTAAACTCATCGTTGACCGCACGTACCATCTCGGAAGCAATCTCCCACATCTCGTCCGAGATAACGGCAGAGCCCTTCTCGGGCACGCCCGTGCCCCTGCCGAGCAAATGGATTGCGATAAAGGCAACCTCTTCTCGGGGCATGCTCACGCCCAGGGCATCCTTGATGTTTGCGGCAATCTGGAAAGCCGCGGCGTATTCGCGCGTTCCCTCCAGTTTTTGAACGTCCGATTCTGCAGCTGGGACATAGCAGCCCTGCTCGATGCGGCCAAGAGCAATGTAAAGATGCATGATGAGATTGCGGGATGCCAGCGAGCTCACCGTGACGGGCGAGGCCGTCAGAGCATCGTCCACACATGCGGCGATGGCCCGCAGGCGCTCGGCGAGCTTTGCATCGTCGGTGTCGGGCAACACGGGCCTCACCAGCGAGGCCAGGCACAGGCGCCGCTGCGACTCCCCGCCCGCAACGCGGATTCCGTAGCGTGGGCGCTTTTCGAGCGTTAAGTCAAATTGGGCGAGTTTCTGCTCTACCAGACGCATGTCATTGGACAGAGTTCGCGCCGAAACGTAGAGTAAATCCGCATACTCCTCAATCGTCACCCACTGGGACCGCATGAGGAGGTCGTTAAGAAGGAAGGACACACGGCCGTCGCGCGTATCAGGAATGCCCGGATGGGCCAGAGCCGCACCGTCTAGCAAGCGAGCAAGCTCATCTGCACGTGCAACATCGATACGATACTGCCCCTTGCTGCCAACGATGCGTGCAACCCCTGCAAGGTTGTCGTTTGCGCGATGGATATAGTTTCTCACGGCGCGCTCGCTTACCTCGAGACGCTTGGCAAGTACCGCGACAGCGACAGGCTGAGCGTCCTCGATCATATTTACAAGCTGCTTGACGCGAGCATCCATGTCCTCCTCCTTTCCCTGCGTCTAGTCTAACGCGGTAAAGAATGACACTCCACGTCGCGCTCGTTCCGCCAACTCGGAACAGGTTGCGGGGAGTCCAGCTGAGCTATGGAGAGCCTGGGGAGAGGGCCCGAAGGCAATGCGTCGGTGTGGGATGCGCCTTCCCAGCCATTGGGCAGTCATTGGGGACAGACTTAAATGAGTAGTCGTTGGGGACGTTCTTGTTTGGCTAGTCGTTTAAGAACGTCCCCAATGACTATTAAGGACTGTCCCAAGCTGCCGGCAGGAAAGGACCGTCCCCAAGTGCCGGGTTTGTCCCCGATGACTAGGTGAATAGCAAAAGCCCCGCAGTCGGAGCGGGCTGCGGGGCTCATGAAGAGAGGCTAGTTTGTGGGCGCTTTGCCTGGCGCCCACGAGAGAGGCAACAGAGTAGAGACTACTCGTGAATGCGGGTACCGGAGAGGCCAGCCATGGTCTCGGCGGCCTTGTCCAGGGCGCCGATGATGCAGGTGCGGCCCTTGCGGGAACGCGCGAACTTGATGGCAGCGCGAACCTTGGGCTCCATGGAACCCTTGCCGAACTGACCCTCGTCGGCCAGGCGCTCGGCCTCGTCGGCGGTGATGTCCTCGAGCTCCTCCTGGTTGGGCTTGCCAAAGTTGATGGCGACATGCTCAACGGCGGTCAGCAGGAACAGGACGTCGGCGTCGCAGTCCTCGGCCAGCAGCTCGCCGCCCAGGTCCTTGTCGATGACGGCGGGACCGCCCTTGTAGCAGCCCTTGTTCTCGTAGTCGCGGACGACGGGGATGCCGCCGCCACCGCAGGCGATGACGATGAACTCGTTGTCGAGCAGGTTGAGGATGGAGTCAGCCTCGACGATCTTCTTGGGATCGGGGGAAGCGACGACGCGACGCCAGCCGCGGCCGGAATCCTCGACGAAGACCTTGGAGGGGTCCTCGGCCATGAACTCCTTGGCCTGCTCCTCGGTGTAGAAGGGGCCGATCGGCTTGGTCGGGTTCTTGAACGCGGGATCGTCCGGGTCGCACTCGATCTGGGTGACGACGGTTGCGGCGTGCCAACGCTTATAGCGCTTGTGCATCTCGCGGCCGATGCCCTGCTGCAGGTGATAACCAATGTAGCCCTGGGACATGGCGCCGCACTCGGGCAGCGGCATCTCGGGGGTGCCGATGGCGTCGTGGGCAGCGGCGAAGGCGTTCTGGATCATGCCGACCTGCGGGCCGTTGCCGTGGGTGATGATGATCTCGTTACCCTGCTCGATCAGGCCGAGAAGAGCGTGAGCGGTGTTGCTCACGGCCTCGATCTGCTCAACGGGGTTGTTGCCGAGGGCGTTGCCGCCAAGGGCGACGACAATACGATCGGGCTTGCCAAGAGGCTTAGACATTGCTGGAATCCTTTCTGTAAAAGGCCTACAACCCATTAATAACCCGTGTCCGTGTGATACACGAGTTTATTAAGGTTTATATTCCTGTTATCCCTTATTTTATTCATTTTGAAAACAGTTGAACGGTGAACGGTCATTTTTACCCGCTCAGCGTAAAGAAGCCAAGCTTAGGCATATCTACGCCATTTACGTGCGACTTTATTTTAATAGAGCAGGGATTAGACCAGATTATGCAAACTATATCTCTGCTAAACACAAAACAGACAGCGTAATATCTTACTCGCACTATACGAGATTCTATGCATTAATAAGACGAGTATGCACCCCTGCAAAAACATGGGGCTTTTCATTCAGCATAAGGAATAAAGATGAGCTCCAAAAAGGCAACCAGCCCCAAAGCACGGGGATAGAAGGCAACAACAGCCAAAACCTCCATCCATCCCCAAAGCGGCGCGAGGTTTCGCGGCAAAGCCGCGAAACAGCGAAGGGGACAAAAGACCCCCACAACCACGTCCTTCATCAGCCCACACAATCCGAGGACGTAGTCGTAGCAGGATCTGAGGGCTGGCCTTCGCGGACACTCCGCAGGACGAAAGAACCCCCGCCGCACGTAGTGCGCAGCGGGGGTTCTTTCATGTCCGAGGACGTCCGCGAAGGTCAGCCCTCAGATCCTGCGGTGGGAGACCTAGGCCTCGTTGTACACCGTCTTGAGCTTCAGCAGGTGAGCGTAGCGGTCCATAGCAGCCTGCTCATTCTCCTTGAAGAGCTCCTCGGCGCGCTCGGGGAAGGAACGCGTCAGCGAAGCGTAACGGGCCTCGTTCATCAGGAACTCCTGATAACCGCCTGCGGGCTCCTTGGAATCGAGCGAGAACTTCTTGCCGGCAGCAGCCTCGGGGTTGAAGCGGAAGAGGTTCCAGTAACCGCACTCGACAGCCTTCTTCATCTCGGCCTGGCAGTTCTGCATGCCACCCTTCTTGATGGAGTGCATCTCGCAGGGGCTGTAGCCGATGATGAGGGACGGGCCGTCGTAGGCCTCGGCCTCGTGAATGGCCTTGAGGGTCTGAGCCGGGTTGGCGCCCATGGCGACCTGCGCCACGTAGACGTAGCCGTAGCTCATGGCGATCTCGGCCAGGGACTTCTTCTTGGTCACCTTACCGGCAGCGGCGAACTGAGCGACCTGGCCCAGGTTCGAGGCCTTGGAGGCCTGACCGCCGGTGTTGGAGTAGACCTCGGTGTCGAAGACGAAGACGTTGACGTTGTGGCCGGAAGCCAGGACGTGGTCCAGGCCACCGAAGCCGATGTCGTAGGCCCAGCCGTCGCCGCCGAAGATCCAGAAGGACTTCTTGGTGAGGTAAGCCTTGTCGGCGAGGATCGCCTTGGAAGCGTCGCAGCCGCACTTCTCGAGCTCGGCAACGTAGGCAGCGGCAGCGGCCTTGGAGGCCTCGGCGTCGTTGACGGAGTCGATCCAAGCCTGGCCGGCGGCCTTGAGCTCATCGGACGGACCATCGGCAGCGATGATGTCCTGGGTAGCGGCGATCAGCTTCTTCTGGACGGCCTCGTAACCGACGGCCATGCCCAGACCGTGCTCGGCATTGTCCTCGAACAGGGAGTTGTTCCACGCCGGGCCGTGACCGTCCTTGTCCTTGCAGTAAGGAGCGGTGGCAGCGGGGTTGCCCCAAATGGAGGAGCAGCCGGTGGCGTTGGAAATGAACATGCGGTCGCCGGCGACCTGGGTCACCAGACGTGCATAGGCGGTCTCGGCGCAGCCGGCGCAGGAGCCGGAGAACTCCAGGTAGGGCTGCTTAAACTGGCTGCCCTTGACGTTGGCCGCGATGAGCTCCTTCTTCTCGGAGACGTTCTCGACCATGTAGTCCCAAACGGGCTGCTGGTCCATCTCCTGCTCGGTGGGAACCATCTCGAGGGCGCCCTTGGGGCAGACCTTGACGCAGTTGGTGCAGCCCATGCAGTCGAGCGGGGACACAGCCATGGTGAACTTCATGCCCTTGGCCTTGGGGCCCATGGCGTCGAGCGTGCGGGTAGCCTCGGGCGCGGCGGCAGCCTCGTCCTCGGTCATCGCGAACGGACGGATGGTGGCATGCGGGCACACGTAGGCGCACTGGTTGCACTGGATGCACTTGGTCTCGTCCCAGTGGGGAACGACCACGGCGACGCCGCGCTTCTCGTATGCGGAGGCGCCCAGCTCAAACTGGCCGTCGGCGCAATCGACGAAGGCGGAAACAGGCAGGCTGTCGCCGTCCATGCGATCGATGGGCTCAAGCAGGTTCTTGACCTGCTGGGCGATAGCGGATTTGGTCTCCTCGGAGAGCTCGACGGGGGCGGCATCCTCGGCGGTAGCCCAGTCGGCCGGAACCTCGAACTTACGGAAAGCGGTAGCGCCGGCATCGATGGCCTTGTGGTTGGCGTCGACGATGGCCTGGCCCTTCTTCATGTAGGACTTGGTAGCCGCGTCCTTCATGTACTGCAGGGCGTCCTCGGCGGGCAGGACCTTGGCCAGCGCGAAGAAGGCGGACTGGAGTACCGTGTTGGTGCGCTTGCCCATGCCGACCTTGGCGGCCAGGTCGATAGCGTCAATCAGGTAAACGTTGACGTTGTTGTTCGCGATGTAGCGCTTGGCCACGGCGGGCATGTGCTCGGCGAACTCCTCGTCGCTCCACTGGCAGTTGACCAGGAAGGTGCCGCCCGGCTTGACGTCGCGGACCATCTTGAAGCCCTTAACGATGTAGCTGGGGTTATGGCAGGCGACAAAGTCGGCCTTGTTGATGTAGTAGGGGCTGCGGAGGGGCTTGTCGCCGAAGCGCAGGTGGGAGATCGTCACGCCGCCGGTCTTCTTGGAGTCATACTGGAAGTAGGCCTGGACGTACTTGTCGGTGTGGTCGCCGATGATCTTGATCGAGTTCTTGTTGGCGCCGACGGTACCGTCGCCACCCAGACCCCAGAACTTGCACTCGATGGTGCCGGGGGCTGCGGTGTTGGGCGCATCCTCGGCCTCGGGCAGGCTCAGGTTGGTCACGTCATCGACAATGCCGATGGTGAACTCGCGCTTGGGCTCGTCCTTCTTGAGCTCCTCGAAGACAGCGAACGCGGACGCAGGAGGCGTGTCCTTGCTGCCCAGGCCATAACGGCCGCCGACGACCTTGATGCCCGTCTTGCCGGCCTCGTAGAGAGCGGAGACGACGTCCTGGTAGAGCGGCTCGCCGATGGAACCCGGCTCCTTGGTACGGTCCATGACGGCAATCTTCTGGACGGTCTCGGGGAGAACGTCGACGAAGTGCTTGATGGAGAACGGACGGAACAGACGAACCTTGACCAGGCCGACCTTCTCGCCGTGAGCGTTGAGGTAGTCGATGACTTCCTCGAGCACGTCGCAGAAGGAGCCCATGCACACGACGACGCGGTCGGCATCGGGAGCGCCGTAGTAGTTGAACAGGCCGTAATCGGTGCCGAGCTTCTCGTTGATCTTCTTCATGTAGCCCTCGACGACGGCGGGAAGCTCGTCGTAGACCTTGTTGCAGGCCTCACGGTTCTGGAAGAAGATATCGCCGTTCTCGTGGCTGCCGCGGGTGTGCGGGTGCTCAGGGTTGAGCGCGTGGTCGCGGAAAGCCTGGACGGCGTCCATGTCGCACATCTCGGCCAGATCCTTGTAGTCCCACATGGCGACCTTCTGGATCTCGTGGCTGGTGCGGAAGCCGTCGAAGAAGTTAAGGAACGGGGTCTTACCCTCGATGGCGGCAAGGTGAGCCACCGGCGAGAGGTCCATGACCTCCTGGACGTTGCCCTCGGCGAGCATGGCGAAGCCGGTCTGACGACAGGCCATGACGTCAGAGTGATCGCCAAAAATGTTCAGGGCGTGGGAAGCGACGCAACGCGCGGAGACGTGGAAGACGCCCGGGAGCTGCTCGCCCGCGATCTTGTACATGTTCGGGATCATCAGGAGCAGACCCTGAGAAGCCGTGTAGGTGGTGGTCAGAGCACCGGCGCCCAGCGAACCGTGAACGGTACCGGCTGCACCTGCCTCGGACTCCATCTCGACGACCTTGACCGGGGTGCCGAAGATATTCTTGCGACCCTGGGCCGCCCACTGGTCGACATGGTCGGCCATCGGGCTGGACGGCGTAATGGGATAGATTCCCGCTACCTCGGTGTACGCATACGAAACATATGCGGCCGCCTCGTTGCCGTCCATAGACTTAAACTTACGCGCCATATACCCCTCTCCTCTCATATAGGTATACAGGCCCCGGCGATCGCCGGGATGTTGGCGTGATGGGATTTTCGCTGTTGCTTCCATCATCTGGCAGGCAGGCTGAGCAGCAGGTACATGGCGTGGAGAGAAGGCATGCCGAGGCGAGGAGGGCTGCACGCACTCCACAGGCCCAGCTGCCCGTCTTGCACATGACCGAGCGCCGCAAAGGCCGCATGCCGGATGCTCCCGGGCACGCCCCGGCGATGGGAGGCGCCCGCAACGGAAATCCGCATGCGGGTTTATTGTACCCCGCCGTCAAGTGTAATTTCGGCAAATATAGGCGGGCGGTAAAGGTTTACCTCGAGTGACCATCAAGGGCAAAATTGATCCTTCCGTCACCGAGGGACCAAATGGCAGCTGCGGTGAAATAGGAACTGTTTTTGCCGGCCGTAGCCTTAAACAGCCCCTATTTCACCGCAACTTATTTAGGAGATGAGTCAGAGGGCGCCGAGGAGGATGGCGTAGGTTGTGGATTCTCCGAGCTTGAGCTCGTCACCGGGGTTGAGCTGGGCGGAGCGGCCGGGCTCGACCTGGGTGCAGACGTTCGTCGCGCCGTTTACCACCACGGTTCCGTTGGTGGACGACAGGTCCTCAACGTACCAGACATTTTGGTCATCGCACCACACGTGGGCATGGCGAGCCGAAACGTCATCGCCCACATCGGTGATGCCGCCCTCCCCCGTTGCCAGCGCGCCGATCTCGACGCCTTCCTCACTCGGCTGAATCCAGCGCGGGACGCTCACCGCGTAGCCGTTTTGCACGCGCAGCAGTCCCAGCGGATGCGCCGGCGCGACCTCGTGCTCGCCCGACTTGGAACCAAGGCGGGCGTGAGAGCAAACGGCATAGGGAACGAATCTTGCGGATGTACTCCTCGACGTCAGGCAGGTAAGCCCCACGAAGTCACCGGGGAGGCCCAAGCGGCCCGGCACCACTTCCAGATTCTGACCAGGGCGAGTCGTTCGCCGGTGGCTGAAGGCTCGCTCCCACCCAAAAGGGGAGATTCGCGTTGTTCCCCAATCGCTCTCGCATCTTTCATTTTGCTCGAGGTGGGCTATAAAAACTTTCCTGGTGAAAGGCGGCGATTGGTTTCCTTTCTTTCTAGAGGAGCGCGCCTGTAATCTGTTTTCATCCTAAATCAAGTTAAGATCGGACCTTCCAGAGGCAAGTCGACTCAAACTGCGAGGCTCCATGTTGGAATAAAGAGCGCTGTCGAAGTGCCAACAACACAAAGCTTGCCAGTCTCAAATAGAACCTTTTGGGAGTCCGATTGGGCCGCACACCGAATCCCCGCTGGTGGTTTTTTATAGCTGCGCAACAATAAACAAGGTTAGTGCCAGTCCAGCATGAAATTGAGGAACGTATGCATTTTTTCTCAGTAAGTGATCGTCGTTACTGCTTCGATGAGGTCACTCGCAATTGCTTTCAGGTTGACCAAGCATCAGAAGATGCGCTTCGCATATTTGAAGCATCGGGAAGAACGGTCAACTCGAAGTTGCTAACAAAGTCACTTGCTGCGAAAGGCTACGACCAAACGACCATAGCAGAACTTGAAGACGACATTGATGAGTATCAACGATTGTCTGAGCGGACTTTCTTAACAAAAGACACGCCTCGAAAACTTAGATCCATCGAACTCCACGTTTCACATGCATGCAACCTTGGTTGTAGTTACTGTTTTGCCGGTAAAGGAGATTATGGAACGTCTCCTCTGCTGATGACAGACGAGATAGCCTTCAAGGCGGTCGACTACCTCGTCGCAAGTTCATCGGAAAACGAAACGCTTGCGATCGTCTTTTTTGGTGGGGAACCCATGATTAACGAGCCGCTGATATGGAAAACGGTCGACTATTCAAAAAGAATATACCCCAATAGAAACTTTACCTATTCTATTACGACCAACGGAACGCTTTTGAATGACACTGCTGTGAATTCTTTCAAGGAGCACGGGTTTTCTGTTCTGATTAGTCTCGATGGTACAGGATGCAAGCACGATGCATCGCGCCCGTACAAGACGGGAGGCGGCTCTTTCTCCGATATCGACAAAAACGTTCGTCGTTTTTCCGAGTCGTTCCCCTTCGGCGCAAGAGCGACCTTAACAAATAATAACTGTAACCTTGTTGAAGACTATCTTCAGTTTAAAGAGATGGGCTTCAGAAGGATTTACTTCTCGCCCGTGAGCTCATTCGATGAGAATATCAAACTCGACGAACACTCATTAAACAAAATCAGGGCGGGCCTAATAGATTTGGCGGATCAATATCTCAAACAGATTGATCAAGGGGAAAAGCCCTTGTTTAGAACATTGAAAACTGCAGTTGATTTGATTATGAGCAACAGGATCGCCTTTGTCGGATGCGGGGCTGGCAGGCGTTTTATTTCCGTGACTCCCGAAGGGGACGTATACCCCTGTCACAGGTTTGTCGGGATGATGCGATTCAAAATGGGCAACATCGTCACCGGAATTGACGAAACTAGGTATATTGAAAACTGGAGTCAGGGTGTCGAAAAAAGAATTGACTGTACGGACTGTTGGGCTCGGTCTTTCTGTGGTGGGGGCTGTAGCTGGGAGGCTGCAGACGAGCACGGCTACTTGCCCAAGAGTCTACACCCTGCATCATGTGAATATAGAAAAATGTGCTACGAGATGGCTTTTGACCTTATTTCCCGCCACTCATCTACGCAGGTGAACTAGACATCTTGGTTTGTTATACACAATATTGAGGTTTTTCTGCACTCAAAGGGAGGTAGTCGTGAAGCATATTCATCCGATTAATCCAGGAAGTGGCGACGAGGCAGGCGTGAAGCCGATGTCTTTTGACTGCCTCTTGGGCATTACTGACATCTGTACTGTTTATGATAAAGCAGATGGCTGTGGTGCATACGATTACTGCGACTATGACATGGATGGCGGCAGCATCTGCGTTGTAGATCACTGTGGCATTGATCAAACGTAGTCTCTAATTGGATTAAGGTGAGGAGCTGTTATGAAGCATATCCATCCTGTTGGTTCAAATGAACATCCTCCCGTTGAGCCTTGTTGTCTTGGAGTTGATATATGCAATTTTTACGACATCGCCGAGTGCCCTGTTGCGGATTGGTGCTATGTCGATAAAGAATCAAGCTGTGTTTTGCCAGCAGATTGGTGCGATCCAGTTGACGAGTAGTTTTGTGGCTAGGAACTATTTGGTCCAATTCAGAATAAGATGGGAACAAATACCAAAATCTCGTGTCTGGGAGGAGTTATGCCATTATTGCAAGGTCTCGTTGGATTAGCCTTTATACTTGCGTTATATCTGGCACCTTTTTTAATTCTATTCTTCATTATCCGACTCTTTCTTCGGAGAAAATAGGAGTGTCACGCAAACATTAGCGTAGCTTTCTTCCAATATGAGCCGAGCATTGGCAAGTGGAATAAGAAGCCCGACCGTTCGCCACATGAAAGTGATCGGACGGGCTTCTCTATTTAACCCGGGCCGCCACCCATAGCGGCTTTCCAAGCGTATTCTCAGTGCAAAGCAATCGTCAGTTTAATCCTATGCGCTGATACCGCATTTCATTTGTTCGGCTCGAATTCTACGGCCTGGCAACCCTCGCACTCTCCGGCAAATGGATTGAACGCGAAGGCAGAGATGATGTGTGCGTGGACATCGAGGCTGCTGTAGGCAACATACTGGGACATGGACCCCCGCTGCGCGTGGTATGCGGCCCGGCATATTCATTGCCGTCCAACCCCGTGTAGTTGCAGCAAAGGGTGGAACCTCAATGCTCAGCTCATGTTGTCCGTGGGACACGAGAATCGTAAGTACACTTTGGTGCGATTCTCACGCTGATACTGAGCCACCTGGAATAAGATACGTCGCGACAACACTTCGCTTCACCTCTGTCTCGACAAGATGACGTAGACTAAAGTTTCCTTTAGTAAGAGAACGAGAACTATATCTGAAAGCGTTGCGATGGCGTGAAGGCACCGAGTCCGAACCGCCTGAATGCTACGTGCATCTGCATCGCCTTTTTGTTATCTCTGCCAGTTGGGTAGCACTACACTTGTCATCATTTACCCTGGTACATGCTGCCTAAATCCACTACCCCTTCTACCGCGCCGACCATCTCGTCATCGTGAGAGACAACGATGATCAGCTGGCTTTGCTTGTTGCGCTTAACATAGGCCGCAAGCTCGGCGCGGCTTACAGCGTCTAACCCAGTCGTGGGCTCGTCGAGTACCAAAACTGACGACTTGCGTGAAATCGCCGACCATAAGTACACTCGGCGCAGCTCACCGCCCGAAAGCGCGGAGCAACGTTTCCCGAGCAACTCCTTCACGCTGTTTTCCAGCGAAAGTAGGAGATCTACACCCCGGTGATAGGAAGAAAAGGGCGTGTCGAAATACTCTAACAGCTCTTTCACCGTTTCGTCCGGCGCGAAGCACGACTGTGGGCAGCACGATATCTCTCTCGCACGTATGTAATCCAAGTCGCATTCTTCGATTGGCACGCCGTTGTATTTTACTTTGCCTTTCGATGAGTATAGCCCGAGCATCAAGTAAAGAAGTGACGTCTTGCCTCTTCCGTTTTCCCCAACTATGCAATATGTACCAGGACCGGAAAACTTGAAAGAAAACCCGCCGAGGACCTCTCGGACAGATCCGTCTGGAAGGGCAACCGAGAATTCCAAATCAGATACCGAAATGTCATTTATTTCATCGAGTTTAGCTAAATCGGTCCGATTCCACCCCGATCTCTCCTTTTCTCTCGTCGCGATAGCCGTCCTATCCCATGATGCTTTGGCATCTTGATAGGATTTGAACAATGACATCATACTTTTCAAAGTCTTAAAGAGAACCGCGAAGTATGTACCGATGATAGTGTACTCGCCTATTGACATAGTTCCGTTAATGATTCGTACTCCGGAAACAACAAGTATCACCGCTTGAAACAACGCTGCGAAAAGACCATCGAGCGATGTCAGAGAATATGATAGCTTTCCGGAGCGCAAAACTTTGGGAAAATAGCTCTTAAACCCAGCGTCGAGCGCTTGTTCGCTCTTGCCGTACGAAGATGTCAGTTGAATGTTGAGAATCTGATTAAGCTGCGATGCAATTGCGGCGTAAAAGGCGCTGTCCGCCTCTTTCTTCTCATACGTGACCCTATACAAAAGTTTCCTCAACCCAGTAATTACACAGAAATACACGATGAGGAGAATGATGGAAAACACCGCGAGAGTTGAATCAATTGACCATATGATAAGCAATACGATGGGAATGGCTACAATGGACAGCGGCGCACTGATAAAATTCGCCAAAACGAAGGATGAGACCACGCTGGAGTCGGAAATAATCCGTTGCGTTGTATAGGCTGGATCGATGGTCCGACTCACCAAGTAATCGTCTCTTTCAAAACGCAAGACGGCCTCCCTGAGAAGATCAAAGGAAAGTCTCGTGGTTATGCGAATGGAAAGTGTTCCTGCAAAATAAGTAAAGAGGGTGGAGAAAACTCCTATTGACGCAACCAGGAGCGCGAAGAGTACGGCGTCTCTTTCGCTGCGGTTACCGAGAAGAAAATCTAAGAATTTCCCGTTCACGTATGGCATGGCATAGGAGAGAGCGGTTCCAATCACCGTGATAGCAATGAAGACGAAAGCCCCTTTTGCTCTGATGAACCTCGAGAGAACGCATCGAATCAAGGAAGGCCCCAATCTACCCGCCACAAAACATCAATCACTGATACCTTACACCTCAACACAACAGGAGCGAAGATTTGCCAATGAGACTGCTTTAAGATTGCCTTGGGCCAATACGATCTCAAGCTCTTCCTACAAGAGAGTCGGAATCGGACATCTCCTCCGACGAACCTGGCAATCGGGCGGTTGAAATATCTTTTTCAACCGCCCGATTGCCACAATAGATTTGAGCATCCGCCCACAAACGTCCGCGTTTTATACCCATCAAATCCTTTGCCTTTTGTCGTCTAGACTAGAAAAATCGCTCGAAATAACGCAACCGGCCTGC
>USMR01000003.1 GCA_900555815.1 uncultured Collinsella sp. | reverse complement strand
ACTGCTCAACGAATTTGTCAAGCTGGACGTTTCGGACGCATTCTATAAAATGTTCGAGGTCGTGATTCAGCTCGGCGCCATTCTGGCCGTCTGCGTGCTGTTCTTCCATGAACTCAATCCGTTCTCGCCCAGCAAGGGCAAGGAGGGCCGTCGCGACACCTGGGTGCTGTGGGGCAAGATTGTGCTCGGTTGCATTCCTGCGGCGGCGATCGGCCTGCCGCTCAACGACTGGATGGAGGAGCATTTCTACAATGCTCCCGTCGTGGCGCTGGCGCTCATTGTGTACGGCGTGCTGTTTATCGTGATCGAGAACTGGCGCGCCAGCAAGCGCGACCAGGCCGCTCTTGCCGGTTCGTTTGGTTCGCGTGCCGTGGTGGCGGGCGGACGACCCGCTGGTGCGCATTTTGCCGCGCCCGCTGCGACTGCCGCTGCAGACGATGACGATAATCTGGACTTTGGCTCCATCACTACGCTCGAGGATCTGAGCTGGAAGACCGCGCTTGGTATCGGATGCTTCCAGGTGCTCTCGCTGGTGCCGGGCACGTCGCGCTCCGGTTCTACCATCATCGGTGGCCTGCTGCTGGGCTGCACGCGTTCGGTGGCGTCTAAGTTCACGTTCTTCCTGGCCATTCCTGTCATGTTTGGCGCGAGCGCGCTCAAGCTGGTCAAGTACTTCGTTAAGGGCGGCACCTTCGGCACTAACGAGATCGCCATCCTGGGCGTGGGCTGCGTCGTCGCCTTTGTGGTGTCGCTTATCGCCATCAAGTGGCTTATGGGCTTCGTCCGCCGTCACGACTTCAAGTGCTTCGGCGTCTACCGCATCATCCTGGGCATCGTGGTGCTTGCGTACTTCTTTGTCCTGGAGCCTATGCTCGGCCTGTAACTTGGTTGACGCTGCGCGGCGGCCAGAGCGACAACTTGTCATTCAAAGAGGGCGGCATGACCAAAAGGTCTATGCCGCCCTCTTTTCATGCCAATTTGTTCGCTCTGGCCGCCGCTCGCTGCTGCTACCGTGACATCGGTGGCTCTGTGATTGGCGCAATGGGGTCAGGTTACTTTGCACCAGCTTGGTGCAGACAAATCTGACCCCATTGCGCCAAATCCGCTGGGGCGGGCCCGATGGTGGCGGACGGAGTCGTGGTGTGATTTGCGTCGGTGTCCGCGCGGCTCGGTATACTGGTACGGCTCAAACTATGGCGCTGCCCGCAGGCGCGCCGTCCGTCAGATGAGGAGTCGCCCATGACCCAGCCCTTGCCCTGGGAAAAGAACGCCGCGGTACCCGTGCCGCCCACGCCGGAACCCGTGCCGCTCGATGCATACACCGCCCCCGCTGCGCCGGAGCCCGAGCTCGTCCCGCTCGACATCTACGACGCTCCCGCGCCGGCACCCAAACCCGCCAAGCCGCTCGTCGACATCGACAGCCTTAATCCCGCCCAGCGCGAGGCGGTCCTGACCACCGAGGGTCCGTTGCTGGTCCTTGCCGGCGCCGGCTCGGGCAAGACCCGCGTCTTGACCTTCCGCATCGCACATATGCTCGGCGACCTGGGCGTTAAGCCCTGGCAGATCCTTGCCATCACGTTTACCAACAAGGCCGCGGCCGAGATGCGCGAGCGTCTGGCGGCACTCATCCCCAGCGGTACCCGCGGCATGTGGGTGTGCACCTTCCATGCTATGTGCGTGCGCATGCTGCGCGAGGACGCTGACCTGCTGGGCTACACCGGTCAGTTCACCATCTACGATGACGACGATTCCAAGCGCATGGTGCGCGATATTATGCAGGCGCTCGGTATCGAGCAAAAGCAATTCCCCATCAATATGATCCGCAGCAAGATCAGTTCGGCCAAAAACGCCATGATCGGCCCCGAGGACATGCTCAAATCCGCCGACAGCCCCAACGACAAAAAGGTCGCGCAGGTCTACCTGGAGCTGGAACGCCGCCTGCGCGCCGCCAACGCGATGGACTTTGATGACCTGCTCGTGCGCACGCTCGAGCTGCTGCGCACCCGCCCCGAGGTGCTCGACAAGTACCAAGAGCGTTTCCGCTACATTAGCGTCGATGAGTATCAGGACACCAACCACGTCCAGTATGAGATCGCCAACCTGCTGGCCGCCAAGTACCAAAACCTCATGGTCGTGGGCGACGATGACCAGTCCATTTACAGCTGGCGCGGCGCCGACATCACCAACATCCTGGACTTTGAGAAGGACTTTAAAAACTGCAAGACCGTTAAGCTGGAGCAGAACTACCGCTCCACGGGCCATATCCTGAGCGCCGCCAACGCCGTGGTGCGTCACAACTCGCAGCGCAAGGACAAGCGCCTGTTTACGGCCGAGGGCGACGGCGAGAAGATTCAGGCCTTCCAGGCAAGCGATGAGCGCGACGAGGGCCGCTGGATTGCCGGCGAGATCGAGAAACTGCATGCCAAAGGCACGAGCTACGACGATATCGCCGTGTTCTACCGCACCAACGCCCAGTCGCGTATCCTCGAAGATATGTTCCTGCGCGCGGGCGTGCCCTACAAGATCGTGGGTGGCACGCGATTCTTCGACCGTGCCGAGATCCGCGACGTCATGGCCTATCTTAAGATGATCGTGAACCCGGCAGATGAGATGAGCGTCAAGCGCGTCATCAACACGCCGCGCCGCGGCATCGGCTCCACCTCGATGCAAAAGATCGAGCAGCTGGCGCGCGACAATCGCTGCTCGTTCTTCCAGGCCTGCGAGATCGCAACAGCCGAGACAGGCATGTTTAGCGCCAAGGTGCGTAACGGCCTGTCGAGCTTTGTGTCGCTGGTGCGCGAGGGCCGTCGCATGGATGGCGAGCTCAAGGACGTTGTCGAGATGATTGTCGATAAGACGGGCCTGCTGCAGGCTTTCCGCGCCGAGGGCACCATGGAGTCCGAGAGCCGCGCCGAGAACATCCAGGAATTCCTGGGCGTTGCCGCCGAATTTGAGGAGACGCACGAGGATATCGAAGGCACGCTCGAGAGCTTGGAAGAGCTGCGCGCTGCTGGTGTTGCCGATGTGCCCGCCGACGTTGAGCCCGAGCCCGTTGTGGTGAGCGCGCCTGCGCCCGAGCCCGGCCCGTCTGCGCCCGCGTCTTCGTTTGAGGCGCTCGTTGGCGCGCGCGATTCCGCGGGCTCCAATCCGCTCGATGGCTTGGCCGCTCCGGCGCTGTCTCCGCAGGATGCCCTGGCTGCCGCCATCGCGGGCAACGCGTATGCCGCGCCGACTGAGCTGCCGGCGGGCGCCGTGCATGCCGACGAGATCGAGCGCACCTACGGTCCGCTCACCTGTAAGGCGCTGCCGGCACTCATGGAGTGGCTGGCCCTGCGCTCCGACTTGGATTCCCTGGCCGGCGAGACGCATGCCATTACCATGATGACCATCCACTCCGCCAAGGGCCTGGAGTTCCCGGCGGTGTTCGTGGCCGGCATGGAGGAAGGCATCTTCCCGCACGTGTACGACTTTGGCGGTAGTGATGATCCGGGCAAGCTCGAGGAGGAGCGCCGCTTGGCCTACGTCGCCATCACGCGTGCTCGCAAGCGCCTGTTCCTGACCTATGCGGCCACGCGTCGCACCTACGGCTCGACCTCTGCCAATCCGCGCTCGCGCTTCCTCAACGAGATTCCGTTTGAGGACATCGAGTTTAGCGGTATCGGTTCTGCCGGTTTTGAGGGCACGGGCTGGGAGAAGCGCGGCGACCGTCACGGCACGTTTGGCTCGGGTATGGGCTCGGACATGTATGGCGGCAAGGTGTTTGGCTCGCATACGCGCTCGACCGGCGGCTCTGGATCGCGCAGCGGCTCGAGCTTCGATGACTTCTTTGGCGGCAGCACTTATGGTACCGAGCGCCATCGTGGGGTTTCGCCCGACGCCGGCCGTGTTGCCTCGACCTTTGGCTCGGGCGCGCCGCGAGCCAAAAAGTCGTCATCCAAGGTATCCCCGACGGTGGAGCGCAAGGTCGATCGCGCCAGCGCATCGCAGGACTTTGCCGCGGGCGATACCGTGAGTCATAAGACCTTTGGCACGGGCACCGTGATCTCGGTCGCCGGAGACATGATCGAGGTCCAATTCGAAAAGACCGGCCAGACCAAAAAGCTTATGAAGGGCTTCGCACCTATAGTGAAACTGACCTAGGCGGCTTTCCCAGGCACGGCACCTCGGCCTTCAATCGTCGGGCATGACCTCAAGGTCTATGCCCTCCTCTTTCAGGCCGATCTGCCGCACCTGGAAAACCCGTACATCCAGCTAGGCGGGCGTATGGGGCAACATCGCCTGCTCGGACAGTCCTGCTCGCACGGAGAGCACATTAAGTGCTCTCCGGCTCGTGCGGAACTCGCGATCGACCAAAGCCCCCGGCGCGCCCTCTTCCTTGTGGCGTTTTGGCCTGCAGCTTGCGAACGTCGCTTTGCCCGTTCGCTTTTTGATCTGGAGAGCCGGGTGGGCTGATAGATAGATACGAGTAGGGGCTCTCCCGTACATGGACGGGTGAGCCCCTTGTTGCGTTTGGGTTGTTGGTGCGACCTAGAGGTGCGAGACGATCAGTTCCATCTTGCCTTCGAGGTCGATGGAGCTGACGGTGCTCGGGGCCAGCAGGTGGCTTCCCTTGTGGACGGGGTCGCCGCAGACGGTGCCTTCGCCGTCGATGACCGACAGGCACATGAAGGGCCAGCGCTGGTCGAGGGTCTTGCTGCCGTTAACGCGCACGCGATCGACGGTGTAGCAGGGGCAAGACACGAGCTCGGTCACGCCATCCACCTCGGGCGCGGTCACCGTGCCGTCGGTCGGAGCCTGAGCATCAAAGTTTATGCAGTCGAGGCTCTGCTCAATGTGCAGGGGACGCAGTTTGCCGTCGGTGCCGGGGCGGTCGTAATCGTACAGGCGATACGTCACGTCGCACGACTGCTGCGTTTCCAAAATGAGCGTACCGGTCTTGATGGCGTGAACGGTACCGGAATCAATCTGGAAAAAGTCGCCCTTGTGGATCGGTAGTACGTTGAGCATGTCGTCCCAGCGGCCGTCCTTGATCATCTGTGCGGCCTCGGTGCGGTCTTTAGCACGCTGGCCGACGATGATCGTGGCGCCGGGCTCGCAATCCAGCACGTACCAGCACTCGGTTTTACCCAGGCTGCCGTTCTCGTGCTCGGCGGCGTACTCGTCGTTGGGATGAATCTGGATCGAAAGGTCGTCCTTGGCGTCCAGAATCTTAATGAGCAGCGGGAACTCCTTGCCCTCGCAATTGCCAAAAAGCTCACGGTGCTCGGCCCACAGCCACGACAGCGTGTGGCCGGCATATGGTCCCTCAGCAATCTGGCAGTCGCCGTTGGGATGGGCCGCGATAGCCCAGAACTCACCGATGGGACCTTCGGGAATGTCGTAACCAAATACGGTTTCGAGCTGGCGGCCACCCCAGATCTTCTTGCGGAAGATCGGCGTCAGTTTAATCAAATCGGACATATTCATACCTCCATTGTGTTGCGCGGGCGCCGCACAAAGCAGCGCAAAACGAGCGCCCGCATGACTACAAAAACCTACGCCAACGTTACATTGTGCAACTCAAAGCGGTCGCCAACGTTGCGCGAGGTCGAATATTCAAAGGCGGCACCGCTGTCCAAAAAGCCAATCTGGGTGAGCTCGAGCAGGGGAGAGCCAGGTTTGGTGTCCAGACGCTCGGCTTCTTCCTCGGTTGCCGCGACGGCGCGAATGGTACGGTGGAAGCTCGAAATCTTCAGGCCACATTGCTCGCGGATGAAGCGGTAGAGCGATCCGTACAGGTCCTTCTTTTTAAGGCCTGGAATCAGCTCGAGGGGCAGGTAGGTGTACTCGATAACGATGGGCTTCTCGTCGGCCTGACGCACGCGCACGATGTGATAGGCAAAGTCATCCTCGGCAATTCCCAGCTGGGCTGCGATGTCCGCTGGTGGATTAACAATCGAGAAATCGTAGACCACCGAGGTCACCTTTTCCCCGCGGTGCTCATACGAAAAACCCTGGGCACGGTCGTTTTTGCCCTGGAAAAACGCCTGGCCGGGAAGCCCCGCCGTGTCCTTAACGTAGGTACCCGATCCACGCCGGCTGGTAATAAGGCCTTCCTCGGTGATTTGTTCAATAGCTCGTTTGACGGTGATTTTGGAAACGCTATAGAGCGCGCAGAACTCAACGACGGTGGGAAGCTTGTCGCCCGGTTTAAGAGCGCCATCTTCGATAGTGCGACGAATATCTGCAGCTATCGCCTCGTATTTGGGAATCATGGAACCTCCTTTCCAACTTGATTGAGTATAAAAGAAAGTATAGTTAACACCTAAGCATCCCTATTATATATTGAAAAAGTTCGAGAAAGATATAATTAAAAGTCGCCTTGCATATAAATTAGAGCGCGCTAATTAGATAAACATCTGAGTAATGTCGCGTTAAGCGGTCATTCGCGTTTTCCCAGATAAAACCTGCCAAAACAAACCTGTCCCTTTTTGGTAGGTTTTTGCCTTGGGAGCGGTACCATACAGGCAATGTTTAAACGAGAAAGGCGGGCTCCCATGGAACCTAAGCAGTATTACATCGGCATCGACGTCGGCGGCACCTCGGTCAAGGAGGGTCTGTTCGATGAGGACGGAAACCTGCTTGCCAAGGCCAGCGTGCCCACGCCTCCCATCGTTGACGCTGCGGGCTTTGCCGCGGTGACCGAGGCTATCGACCAGGTGGTCGCCAAGGCCCAGATTCCGCGTGCCTTTGTGTCGGGCATTGGCCTGGCCGTTCCGTGCCCCATCCCGGCATCGGGCGATGCCAAGGTCAAGGCGAACATCGCCATCAACCTGCCCGAGCTCAAGATCGCCATCCAGGAGCACTGCCCCGACGCGGTCGTTAAGTACGAGAACGACGCCAACGCTGCTGCTATGGGCGAGGCCTGGCTCGGCTCTGCCAAGGGCGTACAGAACGTGGTGATGGTCACCATTGGTACCGGCGTGGGCGGCGGCGTTATCGTTAACGGCGACGTGGTATCGGGCGTTGTGGGTGCTGGCGGCGAGATTGGCCACATGTGCCTGAACCCGGCCGAGGAGCGCACCTGCGGCTGCGGCGGCCATGGCCACCTGGAGCAGTATTCCAGCGCCACCGGCGTGGTGAGCAACTACCTTGCCGAGTGCAAGAAGGCGGGCGTCGAGCCCATCGAGCTGACCGGCCCCTCCGATTCCAAGGACGTGTTCCAGGCTTGTCGCGAGGGCGACAAGCTCGCGCTGGCCGCGGCCGATACCATGGCCGACTATCTCGGCCGCGCACTGGCGCTTATTGCCAACGTGGTTGATCCCGAGATGTTCCTCATCGGCGGCGGCGCCTCCGCCTCGGCCGATGTCTACCTCGACAAGGTTCGCGAGCACTTTAAGCAGTACGCGCTTTCCGCCTCGCGCGAGACGCCCATTAAGGTCGCTTCGCTCGGAAACGACGCCGGCATCATCGGTGCTGCCTACGTAGCCCTGCGCGCTGCCGGTAAATAGCTGGTGCAAGGGGGACAGGTTACATTGCACCAACATGGTGCAAAAGGGACAGCCTTGGCCCCCGTGCCTGCGCCCCAAAATATGCCGTGGCCCTTCCGTCTGCGAAGGCTCGGCAACGGCGTGCTACCATAGCTACGTCCAAGTACACATATCAAGTGGAGGATATCCATGGCAAACGTTCTTGTCTTTGGTCACCAGAACCCCGATAACGACGCCATCATGAGCGCCGTCGTCCTGTCCCAGCTGCTCAACCAGGTTGAGTATGCCGGCAACACCTACGAGGCCTGCGCCCTTGGTCAGCTTCCGGCCGAGTCCGCCAAGCTGCTCGCCGACGCCGGCATCGCCGAGCCCCGCGTGATCGAGTCCGTCGAGGCTGGTCAGCTCGTCGTCCTCACCGACCACAACGAGTCTGCCCAGTCCGTCGCCGGCCTTAAGGA
Organism: uncultured Collinsella sp.; assembly: GCA_900555815.1. Lineage (GTDB taxonomy): Bacteria > Actinomycetota > Coriobacteriia > Coriobacteriales > Coriobacteriaceae > Collinsella. The sequence goes on along the minus strand of USMR01000003.1, from coordinate 7,857 downwards.
CGCCACGGTCTTTGGCGTTGTCGATCATCACCGCATCGGCGACTTCGAGACCGCCGGCCCGCTGCACTACATCTGCCTGCCCTGGGGCTCCAGCTGCACCATCGTCACCAAACTCGCCGGCGTGCTCGGCGTTGAGCTTTCCGACGTTCAGGCCAAGCTGCTGCTCTCGGCCATGATGACCGACACGCTCATGCTCAAGAGCCCCACCACCACCGATGTCGACCGCGCCGTCGCCGCCAAGCTCGGCGAGCAGGTGGGCGTCGACCCGGTCAAGTTTGGCATGGAGGTTTTCCTCACCCGTCCGTCCGGCTCCTTCACCGCAGCCGAGATGGTCGGCAACGACATCAAGATGTTCGAGCCTGCTGGCAAGAAGCTGCTCATCGGCCAGTACGAGACTGTCGACAAGACCCGCGCACTCGGCATGATCGACGAGATTCGCGAGGCCATGCGCGCCTACGTCGCCGAGAAGGGTGCTGACGGCATTGTCCTGTGCATCACCGACATCATGGAGGAGGGCTCGCAGGTCCTGCTCGAGGGCGAGACCGAGGCTGCTCAGAAGGGCCTGGGCATTGCCGACGAGCACGACGGCGTCTGGATGCCGGGCGTCCTCTCCCGTAAGAAGCAGGTCGCTGCCCCCATCATGGCCGCCTGCTAGGTTTAGTCGACCAAACGCCACGACCGGATCGCGGAAGCCCCGTGCTCCGGTCGTTTTTTGTGCACGGCGCCGCGTCGTCTCTTGGATAGGCGTGCCCGTGCCGTTGAGCAAATAATGTTCAACCTGTGGTTCCGCTTTTCGGCCACGCTTGCGCGCTTGTCGTGCAGGGTAGGCTAGATGCAAGCGTAATACGTTAGAGCGCGGCGCCGCCACTTGGGCGGGCCGTGCTTTTTTAAGACGGGAGCTTTCCCGTGAAAGGAGCCGCCCATGGCAGCACCCGAGCAGCTGTTCAACGTCCGTGAGCGCAAGCGTTTTGAGCGCCATGACATTTGGGAGCGCATCGCCGAGAACGGCACGATTTCCGCCGCCGTCATGGTCTTCGCCGCCATCGCCGCCGTCATTTGCGCCAATACCGATGCCTACGAGGCCATCCATCACTTTTTGGAGACCCCGCTGTATGTGGGTCTGGGCAACCTTACGGCCGGTCTCACCGTTGAGCTATTCGTCAACGACTTCCTCATGGCGATTTTCTTTTTGTTGGTGGGCATTGAGCTTAAGTACGAGATGACAGTTGGCGAGCTCAAGAACCCGCGCCAGGCTATGCTTCCCATGCTGGCGGCCGTGGGCGGCGTCGTCGTTCCCGCCTGCATCTACCTGATCTTTAACCATGCCGGCGCGCACAACGGCTGGGCCATTCCCATGGCAACCGATATTGCCTTTGCGCTGGGCGTGCTGTCGCTTTTGGGCAACCGCGTGCCCAACGGCGTGCGCGTGTTCTTCTCGACGCTCGCCATCGCCGACGACCTCATCTCCATCGCCGCCATCGCCATCTTCTACGGTCAGAGCCCCAATCCGTTTTGGTTGGGCGCCGCCGCGCTTGTGACCTGTGCGCTCGTGTGTCTCAACAAGACGCAGCATTACCGCCTTGCCCCGTATTCGGTACTGGGCCTGCTGTTGTGGTTCTGCATGTTCAAGAGCGGCGTGCACGCTACGCTTGCTGGCGTCATCCTGGCCTTCACCATCCCGGCCAAGTGCGGTGTTAAGCTTGATAGCCTCACCGATTGGCTGGGCGAGTGCTTGCCGCTGCTCGATGACCGCTACGACGACGAGGCGCACATCCTGGGCCAGCATGACTTTACCGTCTCGACCCCCAAAGTCGAGCGCGTCATGCACCGCGTGACCCCGCCGCTCATCCGCATGGAGCGCCTGATCTCCACGCCGGTCAACTTTGTGATCCTGCCGATCTTCGCGTTCGTCAACGCACAGGTTCGCCTGGTGGGCGTGGACATGAGCACGCTACTCACCGACCCGGTGACGCTCGGCGTGTACTTTGGCATGCTGCTGGGCAAGCCGATCGGCATCTTTGGCATGACGTTTGCCTTGGTCAAGCTCAAGGCCTGCGAGCTGCCGCACAACGTTAACTGGCACATGATTGCCGGTGTGGGCATTCTGGGCGGTATCGGCTTTACCATGTCGATTCTCATCAGCGGCCTCGCCTTCCCGACGGCCCAGTTTGAGGTTCTGGCTGCCAAGGCCGCCATCCTTGCCGGTTCGGTCACCGCTGCCGTGCTCGGCATGATTTACATGAGCGTGGTCTGCAAACACCCCGCGCCCAAGGGCGAGTAAAAGCACATACAAGTTTGAAAACGCCGCCTGTGAACACCATCACAGGCGGCGTTTTAGTCATTGGGGACGTTCTTAAACGACTAGTCGAGAGGGACACTCTTCGCGAGCGACCGAAAAGGACCGTCCCAAACTGCCGGCACTTGGGGACTGTCCCCAAGTGCCACATGTCATCTGGGAAGACTGTCCCCAACAACTAGTCGTTTAAGAACGTCCCCAATGACTAGGTTTATTCTACGGTGCCGTAGATGGCGCCCCAGCCGTGGGCGGCCAAAGCGGAGTTGAGCTGGTCGCAAAGTGACTGGCGGTCGTAATAGCCGGGCGGCAGCAAGTTGACGATTTCCATGAGATCGGGCGCCAGGTCCAAGATCTCGGCCTGTACGATCAAATCTAGGCGGTCGATGGCGTGGCGGTCGTAAAACAGTCCGTCGACCAGGCGCTGCAGGTCGCCGAATTCCTCGGCTTGGAACGATCCGTACTCCATAGTGCCTCCTTGGGCGCCCCACGCCGGCATGCGCGGCGATTCGTAATTTATTGCGATGGACTTAATCTATCACGGCTTCATAACGTTGCGACGGTGGCGGTCTATACTTAGAAGAATTGCAACGTACCGCTTCGTGAAAGGTCGCACCCATGCAGACGATCTACCAGAAGATGGAAACCACCGAACTCGATGCCGCCATCGAGGCGCTCAAAGCCGAGGTCGCCGAGGTCAAGGCCAAGGGCCTGGCGCTCGACATGGCCCGCGGCAAGCCGTCGCCCTCCCAAGTGGACATCTCTCGACCCATGCTCGATATCCTCAATGCCGATGCCGACCTGCACGACGGCAACGTCGACTGTTCCAACTACGGCTGCTTTGAGGGCATTCCTTCGGCACGCAAGCTGGCGGGGGAGTTCCTGGGCTGCCCCGCCGAGCAGACGCTCGTGCTGGGTTCGTCGAGCCTTTTGATCGAGCATGACATCGCCGGCATGTTCTGGCGCTGCGGCTCGTGTGGTAGCGACCCTTGGGAGGCTTACGAGGCCGCGCACGACGGCAAGAAGGTCAAGTTCCTGTGCCCGGTTCCCGGCTACGACCGCCACTTTGGCATCACCGCCGATCTGGGTATCGAGAACGTCCCCGTCGCGATGACCGACAACGGCCCCGACATGGACGAGGTCGAGCGCCTCGTCGCCGCCGACGATTCCATCAAGGGCATCTGGTGCGTGCCCAAGTATTCCAACCCCACGGGCATCACCTTTAGCGAGGACACCGTGCGTCGCCTGGTCGAGATGCCCACGGCCGCGCCCGATTTCCGCATCTTCTGGGACAACGCCTACTGCGTGCACGACCTGTACGACGAGACCGATGAGCTCGCAAACATTTTTGACCTCGCTCGCGCGGCGGGCACCGAGGACCGCGTGGTGGCCTTTGCCTCGACGTCCAAGATCACCTTCCCGGGCGCCGGTATCGGCTTTATCGGTGCGAGCCCCGCGGTCATCGCCGAGTTCTCCAAGCGCCTGAAGGCCGGCCTCATCAGTGCCGATAAGCTCAACCAGCTGCGTCACGTGCGCTTCCTTCCCACCATCGAGGCGGTCAAGGAGCACATGAAAAAGCATGCCGAGTTTTTGCGCCCGCGCTTTGAGGCCGTTGAGCGCAAGCTCACCGAGGGCTTGGGCGATACGGGTTGCGCTACTTGGACGCACCCCCGCGGCGGCTACTTTGTAAGCTTCGATGGTCCCGAGGGCTCGGCCCAAAAGGTCGCCGCGCTCTGCGCCGACCTGGGCGTCAAGCTCACACCGGCCGGCGCCACTTGGCCCTATGGCAAGGACCCGCGCGACACCAACATCCGCATCGCGCCGAGCTATCCCACGGTCGAGGACCTGGAGGCCGCGCTCGATGTGCTGGTGCTGGCCGTTAAGCTCGTCGCTGCCGAGCTTGCGCGTGCCGAACGCGCCTAACGCGCGGCTTCCCGTACTATCCGCACTTTCGATACGTAAAGGAGCGTATACATGGATTTGGGTATTTCCACCAACCCCACGCCAGAGCTCTACACCATTAAGGTAACCGGCGAGATCGATATCTCTAACGCCGATAGCCTGCGCAATGCCATCGACCTGGCGTTCGAGCAGCCCACCGAGGCCGTTGAGCTCGATTTTGCCCAGGTGAGCTACATCGATTCGACGGGCATTGGCGTGCTCGTGGGCGCCGCGCACCACGCGGTCGACCACGGCAAGCGCTTTAGCTGCACCAATGTGCAGCCCCCGGTGATGCGCGTGGTCCAGCTGTTGGGTGTCGACCAGGAGATTTCGATCACCGCTGCATAATCTTTGCCCCCAAAAGGGCGTGCCGTTTGGCATATGTTTGTGATGCGCTCGGACGTTTTGGCGTCCGGGCGCTATACTTGACCGAATGAATAGACGAGTTCCGGCCGAATGGCGCGGTGCGGGCTCGACTCACATCGAGCCTTGGAGGTATGTGTGTTTGGTATTGGAGAGGGTGAGCTCGCGATCATCGTGGTCTTCGGCTTTTTGCTGTTTGGCCCGGATAAGCTCCCACAGATGGGCCGCACGATCGGCCGTGCCATCCGTCAGTTCCGCGAGACGCAGGAAAAGATGACGGCCGTTGTTCAGTCCGAGATAATCGATCCGGTGAGCGAGGCCGCGTCGGCCCCGGTTAAGCCCAAGAAGGCTGCTGCCGTCGACGATGATTCCGACGTGGACGAGGATGCCGCCGAGACGGCTACACCCGCCAAGAAGGAGACCTTTGCCGAGCGCCGTGCCCGCCTTGCTGCCGAGAAGGCCGCGAGCGAGGGTGCCGCCGAGGGCGAGGGCACTGCCGAGGAGACTGAGGCCGAGGGTGCCGAGGCTCCCGAGGGCGAGCCCGCTGCCGTCGAGGCTGCTGAGCCCGCTCCCGCCGCAGAGCCCGACCCCGAGCCGGCGGAGCCCACGACGGCCGACCTCTATGCCCGTCGTCCCCGCAAGCGCAAGGCCGTCGTCGACCAGCTCGCCCGCGAGCTCGAGGACGAGGACGAAGCCGCTGCCGCCGACGCCCCGAAGGGAGGCGATGAGTAATGCCTATCGGACCTGCGCGTATGCCGCTCTTCGATCACCTGGGAGAGCTCCGTCGCCGCTTGACCATCGTGGTCGTGTCGGTATTTGCCGCAGCCATCGTGCTGTATTTCGCCACGCCCGTGGTGCTCGACATCTTGGAAGACCCCATCCGCTCCTTTGTGCCGGACGGTAAGTTCTACATCACCACCACGCTCGGCGGCTTTGGCCTGCGCTTCTCGCTGGCCATCAAGATGGCCGTGGTCATGTGCACGCCCATGATCATCTGGCAGGTTCTGGCATTTTTCCTGCCGGCACTGCGTCCCAACGAGCGCAAATGGGTCGTGCCCACGGTGCTCGCCTCGACGGTGCTGTTCTTCCTGGGTGCCATCTTCTGCTACTTCATCATCATCCCTGCGGGCTTTGAGTGGCTCATCGGCGAGACCTCGGCCGTCGCTACGGCGCTGCCCGATCTGGAGAACTACGTCAACATGGAGCTGCTCTTTATGATCGGCTTTGGTGTGGCGTTTGAGCTGCCGCTCATCATCTTCTACCTGTCCGTCTTCCACATCGTTTCCTACGCGGCCTTCCGCAGTGCCTGGCGCTACGTGTACGTAGGCCTGCTCGTGGGCTCGGCTGTGATTACGCCCGACGGCTCGCCCGTTACGCTGGGCCTCATGTATGGCGCCCTGCTCTCGCTCTACGAGATTTCGCTCGCCATCGCTCGCGTGGTCATTACCGCGCGCGAGGGCAAGGAGGGCTTGTTTGTGAGCCGTCTGGACCTGTTTTCGGACGACGAAGAGGACAGCGAGGAGTAAATCGGTATGCACGAGGTTGGCATTGTCAACGGCATACTCGATACAGTGATTCGCGCGGCGCGTGGGGCGGGGGCCTCGCGCGCCGTTTTGGTAACGCTGCGTATCGGGGATATGACCGAGGTCGTGCGCGAGGCGCTCGACTTTGCGTGGGAGACATTTCGCGACGAGGACCCGCTCACGCGAGGCTGCGAGCTTGCCGTGGAGGAGGTCCATCCACAAAGCGAGTGTCTGGACTGCGGCGAGGTTTTCGACCACGATCGTTTCCACTGTCGCTGTCCCCAGTGTGGTGGTGCCAACGTGCGCCTACTGCACGGCCGCGAGCTCGATATCGCGAGTATCGAAATCGAAACCCCCGACGATTAGCCCGCTAGCCATCTAGTGATGGGGTATAAAGGGGCCAAAGTAAGGAGCGCTAAGTATGGCCGAGAAAACGATTGATATCGCATCGCCGATTCTGTCGCGCAACGAGCGCCTGGCAGATCAGCTGCGTCAGCGATTTAATGAGACAAACACCTATGTGATCAACGTCTTGTCGAGCCCCGGTTCGGGCAAGACCACCACGATCCTGGGCACTAACGAGCGCCTGCGCGACAAGGCTGGCCTGCGCTGTGCCGTCATCGAGGGCGATATCGCCTCGGATGTCGATGCCATCACCATGAAGGAAGCCGGCATGCCCGCCATCCAGATCAACACGGGCGGCCTGTGCCACCTCGAGGGCAACATGATCATGGAGGCCGTTGACGCGTTCGACCAGGCCGTCGGTCTGGAGAACATCGACGTTATCTTTATCGAAAATGTGGGCAACCTAGTCTGCCCGGTCGACTTTGACCTGGGCGAGAACCTGTCCATCATGATTCTCTCGGTGCCCGAGGGCGACGACAAGCCCATCAAGTACCCGGGCATCTTCCAGCACGCCGGCGCGCAGCTGCTCAATAAGGTCGACGTGGCCCCGGCTTTCGATTTTGACATGGATAGGTATACTAAGACACTCGATGACCTCAATCCGCAGGCGCCGCGTTTTGCCGTGAGCGCGCGCAAGGGCGAGGGCATGGATGCTTGGTGCGATTGGCTCATCGGGCAGATCGAGCAAGCAAGGGCGTAAATCGGCCGCCATACGGGCGGGCGTAGCCGCAGAGACACGAGATAGGAACCTCTTTTGAAGCTCATCATCGCCGAGAAAAACGACGCCGCGCGTCAGATCGCCGAGCGTCTGTCCACGGGTAAACCCAAAAAGGACAAGGTGTACAACACCGCCATCTACCGTTTTGAGTGGAAGGGCGAGGAGTGCGTGACGATCGGTCTTGCCGGTCACATCCTTGCGCCCGATTTTTGCGACAGCGTGCTGTTCGATAAAAAGCTGGGCTGGTATTCGGTCACCGAGGACGGCGAGATGCTGCCGGCCGACATGCCCGATGGCCTGGCGCGCCCGCCCTATGACACCAAGCGCAAGCCGTTTCTTGCCGACGGTATCTCCATCAAGGGCTGGAAGCTCGAGAGTCTGCCGTATCTCACCTGGGCACCCGTCATTAAGCTGCCGGCCGAGAAGGAGCTCATCCGCTCGCTCAAGATCCTCGCCAAAAAGTCCGACAGCGTCATCATCGCTACGGACTTCGATCGCGAGGGCGAGCTGATCGGTTCGGACGCCCTCAACAAGGTGCGCGAGGTTGCGCCCGACTTGCCGGTCGCCCGCGCCCAGTATTCTTCGTTTACCAAGGCCGAGATCACGCAGGCCTT
>USMR01000002.1 GCA_900555815.1 uncultured Collinsella sp. | reverse complement strand
GAAAGCGAGCTCTCGAACAACGTGAAGCCAAACTCGGCCTCGAAGCCCGACACCTGCTAGACGAGCGCCGGGGTCGACACGCGCAATTTTGCCGCCGCACGCGAGAAGCTTCCCAGCTCCGCGGCGGCCGATATGGCCTCGAGTCGTCGATCGTACACGTCAATCTCCCGTTTCCAGACGCATGGCAATGAACTGCCGAAGAGGGTCGTTTTGGCAGGTCACGCGCTCAATTGAGAAAAAACTGCATCGCACAGTGTAAACCTATGGTTAACGCCATTCTAACAAATATGCAATTCACCTGCGCAAATGCAAAGCATACGATAACCAGCGAAAACCACGTGGGTCGGTTAATGGGAGCGACCCACCGGGAGGCACAAGAAGGGAAGTTCCTATGAGCAACTGGCTTAAGCTCGAGGGCGATGTCTGCGCCGTGACCGGCGCACTCGGCGGTATGGGCGTCGAGATCTGCCGCGAGTTCGCCCGCAACGGCGCCAATGTCGTCCTGCTCGACCTGGACGAGGAGAAGGTCAAGGCCGCAGCCGCCGACCTCGCCGCCGAGTTTGGCATCCACGCCGAGGGTTACAAGATGAACGCCACCGACGAAGCCGAGGTTCAGGCCGCCGTCGATGCCACCATCGCCGACTTCGGCCGCGTCGACGTTCTCGTCAACACCGCCGGCATCCTGCGCTTCGCCGCCATGGAAGACCTGCCGCTGAGCGACTGGGAGCAGGTGCTCAACGTCAATCTCACCGGTTACTTCATCACCTCGCAGCGCTTTGGTCGCGAGATGATCAAGGCCGGCCAGGGCCGCCTGGTGCACATCTCGACCGTCGCCAGCCACTCCCCCGAGACGTTCTCGGGCGTGTACAGCTCCACCAAGGCCGGCGTCAACATGATGTCCAAGATGCTCGCCGCCGAGTGGGGCCCCTACGGCGTCCGCTCCAACTGCGTCGAGCCCTGCTTCGTCAAGACCCCCATGTCGGCCAACTTCTACGCCGACCCCGAGGTCGAAAAGAGCCGCAGCCGTCTGATCGCCACGCGCCGCATCGGCGAGGTCAGCGATATCGCCAACGCCGTCATGTTCCTGGCGTCCAAGCGCTCGGACTTTACCACCGGCGACGCCATCAAGGTCGACGGCGGCTTCTCCAACATGATGGGCGACCTCACCGCCAAGCCCGGCGGCCGTCGCGCCTATGCCGACAACTACCTCAAGAACAAGGGTGTCGAGCTTTGGTCCGATGAGTCCGGCGTCGCAAAGCCGACTGACCAGTAAACCAACCTGACAGGGAGGCCCCGCGGACACGCCCGCTCCTCCCCCGTATCGATTAGAAAGAGTCCAATGGCTTCCACCAACTCCAACAAGGGTCGCGCCGTCGTGCTTTCCGCCGCGTGCGTCACCATGTTCTTCATCAGCTCCATCGCGCTGTATTCCGTCGTGAGCAAGAACCTGCTCGCCGTCTACCCCGAGTGGTCGAGCGCCCTTACCTGGGCCTTCCCGGTCTTTCAGACCATCATGGCCGTAACGGGCATCTTCGCCGGCCGCATCTCCGATAAGATCGGCCCGCGCAACGTCGTGATCGCCGCCGCCGTGTGCTACGGCCTGGGCTGGTTCATGTCCGGCACCGTCACCGAGCCGTGGCAGTTCTACCTGTGGTTCTCGCTCGTCGCCGCCGTCGGCAACGGCCTGGGGTACAACCCGGCGCTCACCACGGGTCAGAAGTGGTTCATCGACAAGAAGGGCCTCGCCTCCGGCATCACCCTGGCCGCTTCGACCGCCGGCCCCGCCGTGCTGTCCCCAGTGCTCGCCTCACTGCTCATCCCGAGCCTGGGCATCTTTGGCGCCCTTAAGGCGCTCGGCGTCATCTTCTTTGTGATGATCGCCGCCTCTGCCCTGTTCCTGAAGGCCCCCGAGGCCGGCTGGCTGCCCGAGGGCTTCGAGGCCCCCAAGGGCGGTGCGCACGCCGGCACCTTCGGCGACCTCACCCCGGGCGAGATGGTCAAGACCCCGCGCTTCTGGGTCCTCATCATCACCTTCGCCTTTGCCGCCACCGCCGGCACGCTGCTCGTCGGCAAGGTTGCCTCCATCGCCGCCGTCCAGCTCTTCACCGACCCCACGAGCGCTGCGGCCGTCGCCCTCGGCGGTGTGGTGGTCTCCGTCAACACCTGCGCCAACCTGGTTGGCCGTCTGTCCTTTGGCCAGATCATCGACAAGCTCGGCGCCTACAAGTCGCTGCTCATCAGCCTTGTCGTCACCATCGTCGCACTCGTCATCATGTCGATGAGCTTTACGCAGGCCATGTTCTTTGTGGCGCTCGCTCTGCTCGGCTTTAGCTTTGGCGCCCTGCTCGTCATCTACCCGCCGCTCACCGGTGGCGCCTTTGGTACCAGCAACATCGGCGTCAACTACGGCATCATGTTTTTGGGTTATGCCGCTTCCACCTGGATCAGCCAGCCCATCACCGCCGTGCTGTATCACGCCGAGGCCGGCAGCGCCGCCTACCAGCAGTCCTTCTACGGCGCCATTGTGATCGCCGCCATCGCCGTCGTGCTCACCGTCTACATGATGGTCTCCGACAGCAAGAAGAAGTCCGCCTAGTTTTACCGATGCGACAAAGGGACTGTCCCTTTGTCGCATTCCACCGGTCACCAGTATTAAGGAGTCGAAATGTCTGAGCTCAACCCCGTCCGCATTGCCGTTATCGGCGCCGGCGCCATGGGCCGCAACCACATCCGCTTTGTCACCGAGGAGCCCGAGGCCGAGCTCGTCGCCATCGCCGACGCCTTTGAGGGCGCCCGCGCCACGGCAGAGGCCGCCGGCGTGCCGTTTTACACCGATCCCGCCCAGATGATGGACGAGGTCAAGCCCGACGCCGTCATCATCGCCACGCCCAACGACCTGCACCTGGGCGTTGCCCGCGAGGCTGTGAAGCGCAACATCGTGCCGCTGGTCGAAAAGCCGATCTCCAACGACCTGGAGGATGCCCAGGCCTTTGCCGCCGAGGCCGAGACCGCCGGCGTGCCCGTGCTCGTGGGTCAGCACCGTCGCCACAACCCCTTCGTCAACAAGGCCAAGGAGATCATCGAGTCCGGCGAGCTGGGCAAGCTCACCGTGTCGAGCTTCCACTACATGATCTATAAGAATGACGAGTATTTCGATGTCGAGTGGCGCCGCAAGAAGGGCGCCGGCCCGATCCTAGTCAACCTGGTGCACGACGTCGACCTGCTCCGCTACCTGCTGGGCGAGCCCGTTGCCGTCCAAGGTATGCAGTCCAGCGCCGCCCGCGGTTTTGAGACCGAGGACTCCGCCGTGGTCAACGTCCGTTTTGCCGATGGCGCGCTCGCGAGCATGACCATCTCCGACGCCACTGCCAGCCCTTGGAACTGGGAGGCAACCGCTCGCGAGGATCCGCAGTACCGCCCCTTCGACGCCGACGCCTACTTTATCGGCGGCACTAAGGGCGCCCTGTCGCTGCCCCGCCTGCACCAGTTCTCCTACGACGGCGCCTCCAACTGGCACAAGCCGCTGCAGATGGAGATTCCGGCCGTCGACCCGGCACTGCCGCACAAGATGCAGCTCAAGCACTTTGTGAAGGTTGTCCGCCGCGAGGTCGAGCCCGTCGTGACCCCCGCCGATAACGTCAAGACGCTCACGCTTCTCAACGCCATCAAGGAGGCCGCCGAGACCGGCCAGCTCGTCGAGCTGTAATGCCTTAAGAGCGGCCGCGGCAGAAACCCCATGCCGAACCCTTCGGTCCGCCACCAACAAGCCCCTCTTCTTTGCCCCGCGAGCAGCCTCCTGTCCGCGGGGCATTTTGCTACCTTGCCGACGATTTTTCTGGGGCGGGGGCTATTTTGCACCTCGGCTTGATTCGTTCGCCACGAAATGGGCCTATCTACTACGCTTAACCGATCGCCCTCAACCATGCCGAATTTCGCGAAATAAAAACCGCAGGTAGACGGCTTGCGTATTCTCTGAAAACCGGGGAATGGTCGACCCATATGGGTTAAACGTAGTAGATAGGCCGTTTTCGTGACGCGGGCCCAAAACAGTCTTTTGGGACGGGTGGTATCCTTGGTAGCCCTGTGCTGCAAACGCACCTTAAACGCAAGGAGTCCCATGGATCTTATCGCCCAGCTCGCCCGCGAGCTCAACCTTAAGGCTGACAACATCGAGGCAGCCGTCAAGCTCATCGACGAGGGCAACACCATTCCCTTTATCTCGCGCTACCGCAAGGAAGCCACGGGTGGCATGGACGACGTCGCCCTGCGCGCACTCGACGAGCGCCTGTCCTACCTGCGCAATCATGAGCAGCGCAAAGAGGCCGTCAATCTGCTCATCGACGCCCAGGGCAAGCTCACGCCCGAACTCGAACAGCAGATTCGCGAGGCCACGCAGCTCCAGCGTGTCGAGGACCTCTACAAGCCCTACCGCAAAAAGCGCATGACCCGCGCGCAAAAGGCCCGCGAGGCCGGCCTGGAGCCGCTCGCCAACATGGTCATCATGCAGGCCTCGGCCAAGGGCAGCGCACTCGACGCCGCCGCGGCATACGTCAACGAGGAGGCCGGCTTCGACACGCCCGAGAAGGCGCTCGCCGGCGCGGCAGACATCGTGGCCGAGACGGTGGCCGAGGACCCCGAGAACGTCGCCGACCTGCGCGCCTTTACGCAAAACACCGCCGACATCGTCGTCGAGGCCACCGACCCCGCCGAGAAGACCCCCTACGAGCCGTACTACAGCTATGATGAGCCGCTGCGCCGTATACCCAACCACCGCGTGCTGGCTATCGACCGCGGTGAGCGCGAGGGCAAGCTCCGCGTGCGCGTGAACGTCGACGGCGCTGCCGCCACGGCACGCCTCGGCAGCCGTTGGCCCCGACGCCAGGGCGTCTTCGCGCCCGTCTTTGACGCCGCCATCGCCGACGGTTACAAGCGCCTCATGGCCCCCTCGCTGGAGCGCGAGGCCCGCGCCAAGCTCACCGTCCGCGCGCAGACCGAGGCCATCAATATCTTTGCCAAGAATCTCGAGGGCCTGCTCTCGGCACGCCCCGTGCGCGGCGCCCGCGTGCTCGCGCTCGATCCGGGCTACCGCACCGGCTGCAAGGTCGCCGTCATGGACGAGACCGGCAAGCTGCTCGACCACAGCGTGGTCTACCCCACCAAGCCGCGCCACGACGTCGCCGGCACCAAGCGCGAGCTCGCCCGCCTCGTCAAGAAGGACGGCGTCAACACCATCGTCATCGGCAACGGTACCGCCAGCCGCGAGACCGAGGAAGTCGTCTCGGAGTTCATTGCCGAGCAGGCGCCTGGGCTGCGATACACCATCGTCAACGAGGCCGGCGCATCGGTGTACTCCGCCTCCGAGCTCGCCAGTCAGGAATACCCCGATCTGGACGTCACTGTGCGCGGCGCCATGAGCCTGGGCCGCCGCCTGCAAGACCCGCTGGCAGAGCTCGTCAAGATTCCGCCCCAGTCCATCGGCGTGGGCCAGTACCAGCATGACCTTGACCAGACCGAGCTCTCGCGTACCCTGGGCCACGTGGTGGAAGACGTCGTCAACCGCGTGGGCGTCGACGTAAACACCGCGAGCGCAAGCCTGCTGGGATACGTATCGGGCATCACGCCGAGCGTGGCCAAGAACATCGTGGCCTACCGCGAGGAAAACGGCGCCTTTACCGATCGCCGCCAGCTCAAGAAGGTCCCCAAGCTGGGACCCAAGGCATACCTCAACGCCGCGGGTTTCCTGCGCATCAGCGGCGGTAAGAACCCGCTCGACGCGACGAGCGTCCACCCCGAAAGCTACGAGGTGGCCACGTCCGTCCTGGAACGCGCCGGCGTTAAAGCCAGCGAGCTCAGCCGTGGCGGCGTGCCCGACATCGAGCGCCGCCTGGGCAGTATCTCGGCGCTGGCAAGCGACCTGGACTGCGGCACCCTGACGCTCATCGACATCGTCAACGAGCTCAAGAAGCCCGGTCGCGACCCGCGCGACGACGCACCCGAGGTGGTCTTTAGCCGCTCAGCGCTTTCCATCGACGACCTGGAGCCCGGCATGGAACTCAAGGGCACGGTGCGCAACGTTGTGGACTTTGGCGCCTTCGTCGACGTGGGCGTGCACCAGGACGGCCTCGTACACATCTCCAAGCTGGCCAACCGCTTTGTCAAGCACCCGAGCGACGTGGTGCGCGTCGGTGACACGGTCAAGGTGTGGGTCGAAAAGGTCGATCGCGACCGCAAGAAGATCTCGCTCACCATGGTACAGGGGAAGTAAACCGCCAAAGCAGGGGTACCCCCTGTAGTGACGTGCAAAATCGCGAGTATTCTGCAAATTCCACCGTTCCGGATGCCCCTCAGAGGCGAAAAAGCAAAAAACAGCCCCCGTTTTAGCGTCGTCAGAGCCAAAACGGGGGCTGTTCCGTGCTTCACCCAACTGGTAAAAGCCTTTACCTTGCTGAATACTCTCAATTTTGCACGGCGCAGGCGGGGGTACCTTTGCCCACGGCAGGATATGGAAACCAAGCGCCAACTTGCTGGCAAGCTCGTGTCGGCAGCCCCGGCCTTTCCTTTGCCTGGCGCGACCCTCGCGAAGCGCGTGAGCGATAGGGAAAGGAAAGGCCGGGGCGAGCAGCCCGCGGCGTAGCCAGTGTTCGCGTTACGGCAGAATATGGAAGCCCAAAGCGGCGATATCCTTGGCAAAGCCGCGCACGGTGTCGAGCGAGACCTCGTACGGGTCACGGCCGATGTTCTTGCGCTTGGCCAGGATGCCGTTGGGCACCGTGATGATCTGGCAACCGCAGGCCTCGGCCTGGTAAATATTGATGAGCTCGCGCGTGGACGCCCACAGGACCTCACAGTTGGGCTTGGCGGCGGCCTTCTTGACCGACTCCGTCACAAACGGAATGGGGTCGACGCCGGTATCGGCGATACGGCCGGCAAAGAGCGAGATGATGGACGGCGTCTCGGCGTCAACGGCCTCGACCTTCTCGTCGACCTGCTCGGGCGTAAAGATAGTGGTGACGTTGACCTTGATACCATCGGCCGAAAGCTTGCGGACCAGCTCGGCGGTGGACTCGCCCTTGGTGGTCACGCACGGAATCTTGACGTAGACGTTCTCGGCCCAGGTAGCGATCTCGCGCGCCTCGACCTCCATGGTCTCGACGTCGTCGGCAAAGACCTCAAACGAGACGGACACATCGGTGATGTGGGCCAGGACCTCCTTGGCAAACGCGCGGTAATCCGTCACGCCGCCCTTCTTCATAAGGGACGGGTTGGTCGTGAAACCCTGAACGTTGCCGTTCTCGTACATGTCGAGCATGCCCTCGAGGTTTGCACCGTCAGCGAACACCTTGATTGCCATCTGCCTGATTCCTTTCGCTTGCACATGGGCGTTAAACTGCTAAACACTTTACCTACGTTTATCAAGGCGTGAGCTGCGGTTTTTTATCTTCTCGGCGAACGGTATAAACACCTCAGTGTTTGGATTGATAAATCGATTGAGCATGCAAAAGCAAAGAGTCGCAGTTTGAGCAAACGTCAGAACGTGGGATTCATTAGATGAGGCCGAAATGCTGCATCGCTGTGACGGTGCCGTCGTGTGCGACATCATCAGTCACGTAGTCGGCGAGCGCCTTGACCTCGGGCATAGCGTTGCCCATGGCCACGGCCGTCTCGACAGCGGCGAGCATACCCAGATCGTTGCCGGAATCGCCAAAGCCAAAGGTGCGCGCGTTGCCGGTGCGACCCAGGTATTCCAGCGCTCGCGCCACGCCCACGCCCTTGTCAATGCCCTTGGGGCTCAGCTCGCGATTCTGGCCACCGGTGTTGCACAGCTCAAACTCGCGATCGATAAAGCCGTCATCGTTGGCCACGCGAGCCAAACTGGGCACACTGAGGCATACCTTGCCCACGCGCAGACTGCCGTCGACGCGCATTTCCGCGGTGCTGTGCACCACAGAAGTGCCGATCAGAGACGACTGCTCAACACCCGCGGGTTCCAGGGCAAAAGTAGCCACGTTGGTCTCGAAAAAGGCCTCAATCCCTGCCGCTGCCATACGGCGCGCGAGCTCCTCGATAACGTCCTCGCCAAAGCAGTCCTCGTGTACCACGCGGCCCTCGACCTCGAGCGTCGCTCCCGCCATGGCAACGACACCCGCAGGCTCCAAAGCACGCAGGCCATCGGCAATCAGCCACAAGGGACGACCCGTGCAGATAAATGCCTGGTGACCTGCATTGCGCAGACGATGAAACGCCTCGATCACCGCCTGCGAGGGGCGAACCGCCGAAAAGTCCTTATCGGTCATATCGTCGGGATCGAACGACGTCAGCGTGCCGTCCACGTCAAAAAAGAGCACAGCGGGTTTGGGACACGCATCAATCATATGAGTTCCTTTCGAGGATAAGGGCAAACGAAGCATCCATCATATAATGGAGCGACGCAACCAGAGAGGTCACCCATGGAATTTTACGCAAGCTGCCCCGAGGGCTTTGAGTCCGCACTCGCCGATGAGCTTAAACGCCTCGGGCTTTCGCATGTCCGCCGCCTAAAGGGCCGCGCCACGTTTGAGGGCGAGCTTGAGCGGGGCTATCGCGCATGCCTGTGGTCGCGCCTGGCCAGCCGCGTGTTTGCGGTGCTCGGACGCTTTGAGGCGCAAGATGCCGACGAGCTGTACGATAGCGTTTACGACATCGCCTGGGAGAACATCGTCCGCCCCGGCGCCACCATCGCCATTACCGCCCGCGGCGTGACCGAACAGCTGCGCAACACGCGCTTCTCGGCCCTGCGCGCCAAGGACGCGCTGTGCGACCGTCTGGCCGAGACCACGGGCCGTCGCGCCGATGTCGACGCCGCCGATCCCGACGTTCACCTGCTGCTTTCGCTGCGTCAGCGCCGCGCGAGCATCAGCCTGGACCTTTCGGGCGACCCGCTGTTCAAGCGCCTGCCGCCCGCGGCGACCCGTGCCGGCGAGGGCGCGCACGTGCTGCGCCCCGACTACGCCGCCCTGGTGCTGGCGCAGGTCGGCTGGACCGCACTGTGCGAGCGCGAGCTGACGGCCGACGATTACGAGAATGAAGCCCTTCCCACGCTAATCGATGCCTCGTGCGCCGGCGGCGGCCTGTTGCTGGAAGCCGTAAACATTCTGACCGACCGCGCCCCGGGCGCCGCACGCGAGCGCTGGGGCTTTGAGGGCTGGCAGCTGCACGACGCCGCTCTGTGGGAGCAGCTGCTTGCCGAGGCACGCGAGCGCGAGGCGGCAGCACGCGAGCGCCAGGTACGCATCGTGGCCGTGGATGTTGACCCCGCCGCCCGCAAGACCGCCGAGCGCATGGTCAAATGTGCCGGCTACAAGCGCTTTGTTGATTTTTGCGCCGCCAAGTCCGCCACCGTGCTGGACCATGCGGGCGCCGTCGCCGGTGCCGCCGTGGTCGCAGATACGACCGAGACACCGCTTTCGCTCATGCATGACACCATGACGCTCGTCAGTGAGCTGCGCCGCGCGCCCGAGCTTGCCGCGGCGCCGGTCGCCGCGCTCACCCGCGACGGATTGCTGGCCCGCGCGCTCCACGCCGAGCCCGCGCGCTCCATCGCCGTTATGCCCAATAACGAGGAGGCGGCTATTGAGGTTTGGCCCTCGCTCGACCACGCCGCCGCGGCATTCGAGGCCGCGACCAGCGCAAACGCCGAGGAACAGTCCACGGACGCCGAAGGCGAAGCCGCCAACACCCCCATGCCCGAACCTGCCGCCACGCTCGACCTGGGCGACGGCAAGCCGTTGCCCGTGCTCATCCCCGAGTCCGAGCAGTTCGCCAACCGCCTGCGCAAGAATGCCCGTCTGCGCCGCAAGTGGGCCAAGCGCGAGGGCGTGAGCTGCTACCGCGTCTACGATGCCGACCTGCCCGACTACTCCGCCGCCATCGACCTGTACGAGGGCTGCCCGCAGACGCCGGGCCGCTGGCTCGTCATCGCCGAATACGCCGCGCCCAAGACCATCGATCCCGCGCTGGCCCAGGCCCGCATGCTCGACATCTTGGCCATCGCGCCGCGCATCCTAGATGTTCCCGCCGAGCATGTGCACGCCAAGGCCCGCATGCGTTCGCGCGGCGGCTCGCAGTACGGCAAGCAGGGCGCCGGCAAGGGCGGCTCGGGCGAGCGCGCCAACATCGCGCGCCGTCGCCTGCCGCTCATCGAAGAGGGCGGACTCACCTTTGCCGTCAACTTTGATGACTACCTGGATGTGGGCATCTTCTTGGATCACCGCGTCACCCGCAACCTGGTGCGCGAGCACGCCAAACAAGCACGCCGCTTCCTCAACCTGTTTGCCTATACCGGCACTGCCACCTGCTACGCGGCCGATGGCGGCGTCGAGGAAACCGTGACAGTCGACCTTTCCAACACCTACCTGGACTGGGCCGAGCGCAATATGCGTCAGAACGGCTTTGTGGGGCCGCAGCATCACTTTGTGCGCGACGACGTGCTTGCCTGGATTCGTGACCAGCGCCAGACGCGCAACCGCTGGGACCTGATCTTTGTCGACCCGCCCACGTTCTCGAACTCGTCCAAGATGGGCCGTCGCACCTGGGATGTTCAGCGCGACCATGTCGAGCTTTTGGCCGGCGTATCGCGCCTGCTCGCGCAGGGCGGCCATGCCATCTTTAGCTGCAACCTGCGCGGCTTCCGCCCCGAAACGCGCAAGCTCGCACGCGCGGGCGTGGTGCTGGAGGACATTACGGCACAGACCATCCCCGAGGACTTCGCGCGCAACCAGAAGGTGCACCATTGCTATATCGTGCGTCGCCTCCCCATCGAGGACGCCATGGCCGAGGTCGGCTTTAGCGCCGAGGAGATTGCCGAGCGAACCGAGGAGCTGCGCAGCCCCGAGGCCCGCAAGCCCCGTGCGGCAGTACCCGCGCACGCGCAGGCCGGCAACGGCAAGTCGAACTTTGCCGGCAAACCCTCTCCTGCCGGCAAGCCCAAAAAGAAGAAGTTCTACGCCAGCAAGCCCAAGGGCAAATAGACAAAGTTGCGGTGGAATAGTTCCTAAAAAGCCTGGTAAAAGCCCAAACAGGAACTATTTCACCGCAACTCATATCGGGATGGTGGTTGGCGATCTAGCCTTGGGTGACCAATCGGTAACCGATACCCACGTGCGTTTGTATATAGCGCGGATGCGCGGGGTCGGACTCAATCTTCTTGCGCAGCGTGCCCATAAAGACGCGCAGGCTCGCCAGGTCGCTCTTAGTTGCCGTGCCCCAAATCTCGTGCAGGATAAACTGGTGCGTCAGTACCTTGTCGGCGTTATGCGCCAGCAGGCACAGGAGCTTATACTCGATCGGCGTCAGATGCAGTTCCTCGCCATCCATCGTGGCGATGCCGGCATCAAAATCGATATGCAGCTCACCGGTATCGAACGAGCCCTCGGAGACAACGCCGCCCGTCTGCGCATACGAAAGGCGCCTGAGCGTCGTGCGAATGCGCGCGAGCAGTTCCTCGACCGAAAACGGCTTGGTCAGATAGTCGTCGGCACCGGCATCGAGCGCGCGGATTTTGTCCGCGTCCTCGCTGCGCGCCGAGACCACGATGATCGGCATGCCAGACCACGTGCGCACCGACTCCACCACCTTGACGCCGTCCATATCGGGCAGACCAAGATCGAGCAGCACAATGCTCGGTGCCTGCGATGAGGCAGCGGCAATGGCGGCATGGGCAGTCTCAACGGCCATATGGCGCAAGCCGTGCGTCTCGAGCGCGGCAACGATAAGGTTGCGGACAGCGGGGTCGTCCTCAACGACCAAGATGAGCGGTTTTACGGCAGAGTTCGGCACGGCGCTACTCCTTATCAAACGAAACGTCGGCGGCGGGAAGTTCAATCGTAAAGACCGAACCGTGCGGGTCCGCCGCGGCAACCTCTATGCTACCGCCATGTGCCAGCGCAATGGAGCGGCAGAGCGAAAGACCCAAGCCCACGCTGCGGTGGCTGTCGGCCAAACCGTGGTTGGCGGTATAGAACGACTCAAAGATCCGCTCGCGATCCTCGGGTGCGATGCCCGGGCCGTCATCGGCCACCGAGCACGCCACGCGTCCATCGTCGACGCTAATCGAAATCATGATATGCGAGCCCGCGGGCGTATAGGTGATGGCGTTGTTCACCAGATTGACCACCAGCTGCACCATCAGGCGCGCATCGACGTTGACGAGCGCCGGCTCATCGCACGCCACCACCTTAAGGTCGTGCTCGCGCACGGCAGGGTTCACGTGGCGCAGCGCCTCCTCGACGATATCGTCCATGAGCTCGAGCGTGGTCGACAGGCGCATACCGCCACCCTCGAGCTTGGTGATGGCGAGCAGATTCTCGACGGTGGCGTTGAGCCACAGCGCATCCGAGCGAATGGATAGAAGCAGGCCGCGGCGCGTCTGGGCATCGAGCACCGCGGTGCCGGTCGAGCCCTGATCGAGCAGCACGTCGGCATTACCCGAAATACTGGTAAGCGGCGTGCGCAGATCATGCGAGATGGAGCGCAGCAGGTTGGCGCGCAGCTGTTCGTTTTTGGCGAGCACCGCCGCTTCCTCGCGGGCCTCCATGGCGCGGGCGCGGTCGAGCGCCAGCTCGCCTTCGCTCACGATGGCATCGGCAAGCGTCCGCTCCTCATGCGTCAGCACGTCGGGCTCGGCAACGATAGCCAGCACGCCCACCACCGAGGCGGGGTCGCCCGAGCGCGCGAAGCCGTCGCCTGTGCGAACCGTCAGGTAGATGCCATAAAACGCCGAGCCGCCATAGGTGGCATCGAGCGGCGTTCCCACATAGGCGGACGCCGAGAGCCGCGGCGGCATCTGCGGCGCCAGTTCGTGCACCGGTGCGGCATCGCCCACGGCCGTGTATGTCGCACGCGGCAGCAGGTCATCGCCCTCGGCGTCGGCGCTGTACCACACGACCGGACAGCCCGAAAGACGTGCCAGCTGCGTTGCCATGGCATGGACAATCTGCTGCTGATCGGCGCACCGCTGCAGCATGCGGTTGGTCTCGAGCACCATATGCGTGCGGCGGTCGCTGGCGGCAGCCTGTGCCAAGGCGCGGCGCAGGGCCAACGCAATCGAGCTCGACACAAGCGAGACCACGAACATGATGAAGAACATGCCGGGATAGCCGCGGTCGATAAGCGACAGCGAGTAGCGCGGGTCGACAAACAAGAAGTTGTAGAGCGCCACGGCGGCAGCCGAGCTCAGCAAGCAATACAGGCGACTCCAGGTAAAGAATGCGCACAGCTGAACGGCGAACACATAGACGATCATGATGCTCGGCGCGAGACCCGGATGGTCGAGCAGCGCGCCCACAATCGTCGCCGCGACCAGCAGCCCCACCGACACGCAGATATCGTACAGGGGGCCGCGACGCGTCATCGTAGTGCGCCGCCACCAAAAGTTCTCGGCAATATCACCGTCCGCACGGACGTCCATCAGCGCCCCGCCCCTCTCTCAAAAACAAAAACCACCACAAAGGGACAGGCACCTTTGTGGTGGTTTCCCTTGTGGTGGTTCCAAGTGTATAGCCTTTACAACCTGCGGTCGCTAGACAAACAGCACGTGCGCGAGCAGGGCACACACGCACACCGCTCCAAATACCAGTGCCACGATCGAAATTACGCGATCGGCCATATCCATGTTGGCACGATTCGTAAAGAACCGATCTTCGGCGGCGTCGACGCGCGCCTCACGCACCATTTCGACCACCGCCTCACGGCCATCGAGCGCCTTTGTATCCATGTTTACCTCCCCGGCCTCATGCTTATCCATCAAAAACCAACTCCGTGTAGCCGCCGACGTCTACGGCCGCTCGTTGGGGGCCAGGCGCTGCATCTTGTTCACGGCCTTGAACTTGGTGAACAGCGGCACGTACTCAAAGCTCACGTTGGAGTTCTCCAGGCCGTACCAACGCGCAGGCGTGCCGGCGGCGCGGCGGATGATGTACTTGAGCGTGATGGCCGTACGCTCGCTCGGCTCCACATCGCTTTCGGGCGCCAGAAGCTTACGGATCAGGACGAACTTGAACGTGCCGATGTTACCCGGATCCTTGTAGACCGAGTAGTCATGCGTCTGCGGCGGCAGCTCGCCGGTGGCAGCCAGGTCCTGAACGACCTGACGCAGGTAGGCATTGACGCGCTGGTTGATCTTGTAGCCCAGGTACAGATGCACGCGGAACACGTAATCGGTGCCGAACGTCTCGACCGAATAGGCAAAGGTGTGCGGTTCGTCCATGGTCTCGACATTCACAAACCACCAGGCGCGGGCGCGCTTGGGATGCTTGTCCAAGATCGAATAGACGATATCGCGGTCGATGTAGTCGGTATGGGTGTCTTTGGTCAGGTACACGACGTTGTCGCTCATGCGCTCGTAACGGTCGTCGTCGCGCAGGCGCTTGAGCTGCGGCAGGTAGCTGCGCAGCGGCAGCAGCGTAAACTGGCGCTGCTCAACAGCCGTACCGTTGTACCAGCACACCATGATGCCCATGATGAGCGCGGCCATGAGGATGGTGAAGTAGCCGCCGTGGAAGAACTTGGTAAGTGAGCTCACGAAGAAGAAGCCTTCGAGCAAAAGGAAGAAGGCCGCGAAGATCCACGGAGCAACCTTGAGCTTGCGCTCCTCGTGCAGGTAGAAGAAGAGCAGCAGCGTGGTGCACATCATAGTCAGCGTAATGGCAAGGCCGTAGGCGGCTTCCATATGCGCCGAGTTCTGGAACAGCAGCACCACGATGACGCAGCCGACAAGCATGACGTTGTTGACCATGGGGATGTAGAGCTGGCCCTTGGTCTCGGCAGGGTAGAAGACCTGCATGTGCGGCATGAGGTCCAGACGGCTGGCCTCGGACACCAGCGAGAATGCGCCGGTGATGAGCGCCTGCGAGGCAATGATGGCCGCGACGGTGGAAAGGCCGACGGCAAACGGGCGCAGGCCCGGGGCGAGCATCTGGTAGAACGGATTGAGGTCGGCAATGCCCATGAGCTCGGGGTTGGCAGCGTTGTTCATAAGCCAAGCGCCCTGGCCCATATAGGAAAGCAGCAGGCAGCACTTAACGAACGGCCAGGTAGCGTAGATGTTGCCGCGGCCGACGTGGCCCATGTCGGAGTAGAGCGCCTCGGCACCGGTGGTGGCGAGGAAGCAACTGCCCAGAATCATGATGCCCGCGTGGTTGTTGGGGCTCAGCAAAAAGGCGATGCCGCGCACCGGGTTGAGGCACAGCAGCACGGCGGGGTGCTGGAAAACAAAGAAAAGACCCGTGCCGCCCAGGAACAGGAACCACAGCGTCATGATGGGGCCAAAGGCGTGACCGATCTTGGCCGTACCGATGCGCTGTACCAAGAAGAGCACGATGATGATGGCGAGCGTAATGGCGACGACGCGGCCCTGGTCATCGCCCAGCACGGCATGGACCGCCGGGATGGTGCGCAGGCCCTCGATGGCCGTGGTAACGGTAACGGCTGGCGTCAGGATGCCGTCGGCGAGCAGCGCGGCGCCACCCAGCATGGCGGGGATGATAAGCCACTTGCCGCAGCGCTTGACCAGGCTGTACAGGGCAAAGATGCCGCCCTCACCATGGTTATCGGCGCGCAGCGAGATGAGCACATACTTGATGGTGGTCAGCAGCGTGACCGTCCACACGACAAGGGAGAGCGCGCCGAGCACGAACTCCTCCGTCACGCTTCCGATGCCGCCGTTGCCGGCAACGAGCGCCTTGGTTACATACATGGGGCTGGTGCCGATATCGCCATACACCACACCCAGCGTGACGAGCATCGCCGAGATGCTCACAGGAATCGCAGCGTGCGAGGCTGCCTCCTTGGCCTTTTGTTCCATAAGCCGGTTTCCTCCCAACTTTAATGTTCGAAGGGATTATAGGTAATCGGCCTGCACTTGCACGGCACCGTTTTCCCAGCTAGATAAACATTTATACGGCCTTTAGGCCACCACGGCGATATGAAATGTGACAAAAGGACTGTCCCCTTGTCACATTCGTCATTTTCCAAGCCAATTTTTGAACCACCACTCCATGGAGCGGCTCATCTCGGCCATAAAGGGACTGGTGTGTTTGCGGGTGTAGATATCCACCACGCGCTCGCCCACCTCGCGGGCATGCGGGCGAAACATCGCGTCCATCTCGGCCACCTGCGCGTCCATGGTCGCAGCATCGGCGCGGCAGTAGCGCTCCTCGTGCACCAGGTTCACCACGGGATGCGCAATGGCCGGACGCTCCTTACGGGGCGTGCCGATGATGAGCATCGACAGCGGCATGGTATAGGGCGGCAAGTCCAGCAGCTCGGCAACTTCCTCGGCGTTCTCCACGATGTCGCCAATGTAGCAGCTTCCCAGCCCCAGGGCCTCGGCGGCAACCACGGCGTTTTGCGCGGCGATCACGGCGTCCTGGGCCGCGATGGCAAAGTCGCCCAAACCCGGCGCGCGGCGGGGTGCCTTGCCCGTGCGCTCGACAAACTCGGGCTCGAAGCAGCCCACGTGCTCAAACAAATCGATCCACTTGGCATAATCGACCACAAATATAAGTGCCCAGGGCGCCTTGGCGATCATGGGCTGGTGGTCGCACAGGTCGGCCAGGCGGTCGAGCGTAGCCTGCTCGCGAATGCTTACGATGGAATACATCATCATGGCACCTGCCGACGGCGCACGGCTCGCCGCATGCAAAATCGCTGCACGCTGCCCGTCGGTCACCGCCACGGGACGGTCGTCGTCATCACGCGCGAAGGCACGCGTGGACGAGCGGTGTTCCAAGATGTCCAGCGCCGCGTTGCCCGTAGTCTCGACCGGATAGCCGCCCGCGTCCACGCCCACAGCTCCCCCGCAGTACTCGGTGCCCGACATACAAACCTGCTCGCCCATAGCTCTATCCTCGCTAATTCTTTAAGAAGCCTTTACGTTTCCGTGTAATTCCCGTCCATTATCGCGCAGGCCGCCACTACATTGCGCCACACCGCCGCACGTGCGCGTTAATATGGCTGGTTGTTGTGCGCAGCCACCAATTGCAGCGCATATCTTGGTAACAATCGGGTAAACCCCCGCTTTAGTACGTTTTAGTTTGTGAGGAGTCTCAGCATGTTCGCTGCCGCCATCTCGCTCGTCGGTCTTGCGGCGACCGTCTACCTTGTCTTGCGCGAGGCCAAGGCCATTCGCGCTCAGTCGGGCACCGTTGCCAAAAGCGCTCTTGGGTGGAGCGTCGTCTTCGGCCTGTTCCAGGTCTTTTTGACTATTTGGGGCGCCATTGGCCTCGTCGCCCAAAACGAGCCGCTCGCCTTTGTGATGCTCATCCTGACCAACGCCATCCTCACCGGATGCGCCTGGGCCAGCATCGCCCGCGATCGCATCGCCCCGCGCGTCTTTGCGTTCGCCGCGCCCGACGCCCCCGCCCCCACCGGCAAGCTCGCCCGCCTGCGCGGCGCCTTTGTGGGCAAACCGCTCGTCGCCGCCGTCCTGTGCCTGCTGCTCGCCGGCGTCTTTGCGCTGCTGGGCATGGAGGTCTCGTCCAACCACGACTTTACCTGGGTCTACCCCCTGTGCATCCTGCTCGAGTGGGCCATCATCACCGTGCTCATGATCGGCTTGTTCTTCCTGTTCCAGCGCCACGGCGCAGCTCCCGCGGTCCTGGCCTTTGCCCTCTTTGTCCTGGGCATTGCCGAGTTCTTCGTCATCACGTTTAAATCCATGCCCATCCAGCCGGGCGACCTTTCGGCCATCTCCACCGCCGCCGCGGTCGCCGGCACCGGCTACACCTTCTCCATCTCGCTGTTCTGTGTGCTGTCCATGGGCTTTACCGCCATCGCCATGCTGCTGTGCGAGTACGCCGGCCTGGTGGCACCGCACCGTCAGAAGGGCGCCGCCAACGCCAAGCGCATGCTGCTCACCAACCTGCTCGTCGCCGTGCTGTGCCTGGGCGGTGTGACCGCGCATGTTACGCTCATCGACTACTACAACACTCTCGGCATCACCGTCTACACCTGGCGTCCGCTCGAGAGCTACTGGCGCGAGGGCTACCTGCCTGCCTTTATTAGTGCAGCGCAGTCCATCAAGCCGCCCAAACCCGCCGACTACTCCGTTGACGATGCCAAGGCCACGCTCAAAAAGTACGCCAAGGCCTACGACAAGTCCGACGCGGCCAAGAGCGACGAGCGCGCCGCCGCAAAGGAGCAGTTCGACAGCGAGAAACCCACGGTCATCGCCATCATGAACGAGACCTTCTCGGATCTGTCGATCTACCAGAACATGCGCGCCGGCTACGAGGGCCCGCAGTACTTTAAGAGCCTGTCCAACTGCCTCAGCCGCGGCAAGCTCTACGTGAGTGCCTACGGCGGCGGTACCGCCAATACCGAGTTTGAGTTTATGACCGGCAACTCCATGG
Source organism: uncultured Collinsella sp. (assembly GCA_900555815.1). Lineage (GTDB taxonomy): Bacteria > Actinomycetota > Coriobacteriia > Coriobacteriales > Coriobacteriaceae > Collinsella. Next base: position 2,088 of record USMR01000002.1, on the reverse strand, counting down.
CCAACCTGGGATCGGGCGTGTACCCCTACACCATCTACAACATGGAAACGACCGGGAACTTGGCAGAGCAGTTCAAATCGCTCGGCTATTCCACCACGGCCATGCACCCCAACCACGCGACCAACTGGAACCGCGAGAACGTCTACAAGGACTTTGGCTTTGACCAGTTCCTGTCCATCAACGATTTCCAGGGAGCCGACACCCTGCGCGGCATGGTGACCGACCAGGCTACCTACGACAAGATTCTTGAGCTGCTCGACCAGAACGCCGATCCGCAGTTTATCTTCGACGTGACCATGCAGAACCACTCGGGCTACGATACGGGCCTGCTGCCGGTCGATAAGCAGATGCACCTGAATATCGACGCGACCGACCTGGACGCTAAGACCGTCGAGGACGGCACGCTCTCCGATGTCGACGAGTATGTCTCGTGCATCGAGCAGTCCGACCAGGCGCTTCGCTACTTCCTCAACGCCCTGAGCAAGCTCGACCGTAAGGTAGTCGTGGTGTTCTGGGGCGACCACCAGCCGTTCTTCCCGTCCAAGTTCAACGACAAGTGGTTTACCGGCGAGGACGATGCCACGCACCAGGAACGTCTGTGGCAGACCGACTACATCATCTGGGCCAACTACGACGTTGCCGGCTGCGACCAGACGAGCGAGGTCGACGACCTGTCCACCAACTACCTGTCCACGCAGCTTATGCAGCTGATCGGCGCCCCGCTGACCGACTACCAGAAGGCGCACATGACGCTGCGCGAGTCGCTGCCCGCCATCAACTCCGTGGGCTACGAGGACGCCAGCCTGCGCTGGGCACTCTCCTCCAACGTCACCGGTGACGACGCCGCTGCCGCAGCTGCCACCAAGGCACGCGAGGATTACGCCAAGATGCAGTACTACGAGATGTTCCGCGACGGCAAGAACGTGTACACCGAGCACTTCCAGACCGAGGCCAACGAGACCGACCCCAACTTGGCACCGGGTACGACCAAGATCAAGTAGCGGGTCACTCATAACTGGTTCGTCTGCCCGGCGGCGCGGAACGTAAGGTTCCCTGCTCGGACAGTCCTGCTCGCACGGAGAGCACATTAAGTGCTCTCCGGCTCGTGCGGAACTCGCGATGAACCTTACATTCCGCGTCGCCGGGCAGACGCCTCGGTGTTGAAGCGCGGCTTGTCATGGGGACACCTGCTGAACATATATAAGTTGAAGGCCACGCCATGTGGCCTTTTTGCATCCGGAAACCGTGTCCCAGAATTCACGTCCGGAGTGGGATGCAGCTTCCGCTTGGGACCCGATTGGGAAAGTGTGTCCCACTATTCAGCTGGATTCCGGGATGTATTTTCCGGTTGAGGCTCGTTGGGAAAGTGCGTCCCACTTTGGGGGCTGATTCTGGGACGTGGTTTCCGGTTGGCTCTCATTGGGAAAGTTCATCCCATTTCTCGGCCTAATTATGGGACGCAGTTTCCGCTTGCGGAGTCTCCACTCAACAGAAAACCCGGGTGGCCTGTTTTTTGGCTACCCGGGTTTTTGGGTTGTCGATATGTTCGACTGGCTACTAGTGGGTCTTGCGGCGCTTGATCAGCATGATGAGGGCTATCACTACGAGCGTTGCTCCCGCTGCTGCTGCGGTGGCGACTAGGGCGAATGTTTGGTCGCCGGTGTTTGCGAGGTTCTTCGCTGTGGTCGTAGTCTTGACCTTGGTGTCGGTCTTAGCTCCGTTGTCGGACTTGGGCTTGTCCGGGTTCGTCGGGGTCTCAGGAGTCTCGGGGTCCTTTGAGCCTTCGGAATCGGTTGGGCCGGCGGTGTTTACCAGCGTATGGTCCAGGAACTTCTTGGCGCCCGCACTTGCCTGTGAGAACAGGCGGCGCGTGCGGATCGGGGTGGCGTTCACCGTTGTGGGCGCCGTCTCCTCGGCCTCGATATTCACGAGCGTCGCGCCGGTGTCGAGGCCCACGTCGTTGTATCCCACGTGGCAGTAATACTGCGCACCGTCATCGTCTGCGGTCAGGTCAATCTCGAGCTTTGAGGCCGTTCCAGCCGCGAGGTTGCCATCGGCACCCACGAGCTTAAACTCTGTCTCGCCGCG
>USMR01000001.1 GCA_900555815.1 uncultured Collinsella sp. | reverse complement strand
CCTCGTAGCGGTTGTAGAAATCACTGGCCGGGTCGGGCAAAAAGCGACCCTGGGCGACAAGGTAATCGTCCCACATGGTCTTACCCTTGCCTGCCACCTTCGTGGAACCTTCCGTTTGGTACGCGGCGGTTGCGGCGCCCCAAACAAAGCCCTTCGGCAGCTGCTGTACGCGGTTTAGCAAAGACATATGCATACACCCTCTCGTCTCGCTGTTCGATATTGTGCGTTTGCGCTCAGGAGGCTCCCTGGTTAGCGTTCAGCGGTGAAAAAGCCCGATAAACACTATCTTAAAATGATTAGAACCAAAATGAGCACGTGAACATTTGACAATGAGCACGTTAACATCCGGCTGGGATGTATAGAAACAAAACAACTTCAAACAGCCGCGAACGGTTGTATTTGTTCGGTAAGCGGTTTTGATTGACAGAAGTTTTCATGTTGTGGTATATGGCTCGGGTATCATGAGCACGTTATCAATGTATGTACGATGCGCCATGGGCGCGGGGAATAGTTGGGAAGCAGGTTAGCGTGGAAGGCATGGATCAGCAGACAAGGAATGGTCGTTCGGCGAGCGCGGCAGAGGTTGCGGCGCTCGCTGGCGTGAGCCGCCAGACTGTGTCTCGCGTGGTCAACGGTATGCCCAACGTGACGGAAAAGACGCGCAAGCGTGTGCTGGCCGCCATGGAAGAGCTGGGCTTTCGTCCCAATTTTGCTGGAGCGGCGTTGCGCGGCGGGTCGTATCGTTCTATTGGCCTGTGCATGTACAACATCACACGTGTCGGTAACCTGGCGACGCTCGAGGGTATCATGCAAGCGGCGCGCGAGCACGATTTTGCCGTCACTATGATCGAGATGGGCGGCGACAAGCCCTATGCACTTGCCGATGCCTCGCGCCGCATGGTCGAGCGACCCGTCGACGGCATGATTCTCAACATGAACCGCATGGCTCCCGATTTTGAGGAGTTTGTTCCCCAGCCGGGAGTGCGAACGGTCATCCTGTCCATGTATGCGCATCCGCGCTGCACGACGATCGACTCCGACCAGTATGGTTCGTGCGAGCTGTTGACCAATTATCTGCTGGAACATGGTCACTCGAATATGCGGTTTGTGGCGGGTCCGGAAAACTCGATTTCCTCGCGTTTTCGTGAGGCCGGTTGGCGCGATACGCTGGGTCGTGCTCATGTCGATGCCGCTCCGATGCTGCGTGGCGATTGGAGTGCGGACAGTGGGTACGCCATGGGCGAGCGGATTGCGGCCGAGGTGCTTGCCGGCGGGTCGCAGGCGCCGACTGCCGTGCTTGCGGCAAATGACCAGATGGCGCTGGGCGTTATCGCCGCGCTCGAGAACGCGGGCCTGTCCGTGCCCGACGACGTGAGCGTGGTTGGTATCGACGACGCACTCGAGGGACTTGTTCCTCACAATCGGCTGACGACGCTGCGATTTGATTTGCGCGGTGTCGGTAAGCTTGCGTTTGAGGCGGCGATTGGAGAGAGCTCGTCTATCGAGGCGATTCATGTGCCGAGCACGCTGGTCGAACGCTCGACTGTTAGGGACATACGGGGTTAGGTCCTACTCCGTTTGTCTCGATTTGTAACAGGTAGACGGTCAAAAGCGGGCTACGTGTTACAGATTTAGATTCTTCGGAAAGAGCAATCCTGTTCGTCTCAATCTGTAACAGCTAGGACCAAAAAACTCAGCTAGATGTTACAGATTGAGACGAACGGCTTCCGACCTGAACAAAAAGGTCGGGGGCGGCTCGCCGTGTGACGTGCCGCCCCCGGCTGAGAAATGGGGACAGGTTATGTGGGCGGTGCAACTCCGCCAACCGCTCGTCGCAAGCCGCTAGTCCAGACGACGGGTCTGCGCCACGTGCTTATACCAGTATGCGCTTGCCTTGGGTGTGCGCTTCTGGGTTTCAAAGTCAACGTAGAAGAAGCCGTAACGCTTGTTGTAGCCATTGGTCCAGGAGAACTGATCCTGCAGGCTCCACAGGAAGTAGCCGCCCACGTTGACGCCCACCTCCATGGCCTTGAGCAACCAGCGTAGGTGCTGCTCGATGTAGTCAATGCGCGGCTGGTCGTCCACAAAACCGTCCTTGTAGGGGTCCTTGTAGCCCATGCCGTTTTCGGTGATGAAGATCTGCTTGTAGTTGGGGTAGCGCTGCTTAATGTAGACAAGCAGATCAAACAGACCCTCGGGATAGATGATCCAGTCCCAGTCGGTGGTGGGGATGCCGGGCTTGTTCACGTGCTCGCCAATGCCCTTGACGCGCCAGCGGCCGGTGCCCTTCTCGCCCGTACCGTTGTGGTGCAGGTCGTTCTCGCCATCGTAAGCCTTCAAGAAACGGCACTGGTAGTTGTTAACGCCCAGGTGGTCGTTGTAGAGCGCGGCCTCGCGCATGATTTCCAGATCCTCGTCTAGGATCTCGATGGTGCCGCCCGAGACGGCGGCCAGACGGTTGGCGCACTCGAGGGTGTCGGGCGCGTAGTCGCCGCGGAAGGTGGCGTCGAGCAAGAACTGGTTTTGCAGCACGTGCTCGTTGTTGGCGGCCTTGATATCGGCGGGGTCGTTCTCGTTGAGCGGGTACTTAAACTCCAGCGACTGAATGACGCCGATCTTGCCCTTAAAACCGCCGTTGTGGAAGGCCAGTACTGCCTTGGCATGGGCGAGCATCATGTTGTGCTCGCACTGGAAGGCCTCGGCCAGATGCGCCTTGACGCCACCGGGGAAGGTGCCCTCGATGTAGGTGTTGGAGGCGTCGGCCCAGATCTCGTTAAAGGTGAACCAGTAGGCCACCTGGTCGGCGTACTCCTTAAAGCAGAAGGTGGCAAAGTCCACAAAGGCGTCGATGGTCTCGCGGTTGAGGAAGTCGCCCTTCTCAAAGAGGGGAAGCGGCGTATCGAAGTGATGCAGCGTGACGAACGGCTCAACATGGTGCTTGTGGCACTCGGCGAAGAGGTCATGGTAGAACTGAACGCCCTCGGGGTTGATTTCGCCGGTACCGTTGGGGAAGATGCGGCTCCAGGCGATAGAGAGGCGAATGCCGTTGATGCCAAACTCCTCGCACAGTTCCAGATCGACGGGGTACTGGTTGTAGAAGTCGGAAGCGGGATCGGGGGAGAAGCGGCCCTGGGCCTCCAGGAAGTCATCCCAGGCAACCTTGCCCTTACCGTGGGTGCGGGTCTCGCCCTCTACCTGGTAGGCAGCAGTGGCGCCGCCAAAGACAAAGTCCTCGGGAAACTGCGCGGGCGGGTTGGTGACGCTAGCAGGGTTAACGGACATGATGAAATATCCAATCGTCTAAATCGAAGGGCCAGCCGGCTGTTGATGGTCGGCTGGCCCTGAGCGTTACTTACTTCGAAAGCTGCTCGGAGACGAAGGCGAGAGATTTGTCGCCGTTCTGGGAGAGCTCGATGTACTGCTTGCCTCGGGAGGAGACGCACTTGTTGCCCACGCGCTTGCAGTCCTTTTGGTGGTCGGCCAGGTAGCTGGCGGCCTGCGGGGCCAGGTAGACCAGGTCAAAGTCGGGGAGCATGTCGACATGGTTGCCATAGGCCTCGGCAGCGGTCTCAAGATTGATGCCGCGCTCCTTGGCAGCCTTGGCCAGCGCGTTGGCGAGCAGGCCCGAGGTGCCGCCGCCCTGGCAGAGCACGAGCACGCGCTTGCCGTTGAGGTCGCTGGCGGTCGTTGCCCCGGCAGCGGGTGCCGCAGAAGCGGCGGGGGCGTCAGCCTTCACGGCCTCGGCGGCAGCGCCGGCAGCAACGCTCTTGGCGTCAGCCTTGCCCTGGAAGGCATCGTTGAGCTTGGCGGCCTTCTCGGCGTTCTTGGCGGCGAGCTTCTCCTGGGAGATCTCGGCCTCCTCGGCGCACTTCTGGGCGTCATAGGCGCGGAAGAACGGGTAGTACAGAACGAAATCGACGACCAGGATAAGGGCGAGCATCACAAAGGCGAGCGGCTGGAAGCCCAGGCCCATGATGGTGCCGATGGGGCCGGGGACGGTCCAAGGCAGGGTGTACATAAAGCCGTTCATGCCCAAGAAGTCGATAAAGATCTTGAGGATCCAGATGTTGGCGATCGGGGCAAAGACAAACGGGACAAAGAAGACGGGCTTGAGCACGATGGGTGCAGCGAACAGCAGCGGTTCGTTGACGGCAAAGCAGACGGGGACGATGGCGGCCTTACCGACGGCGCGCATCTCCTGAGATTTGGCCAGGAAGCAGAACATAAAGACCAGGACGAGCGTGGCGCCGGTGCCGCCCATGCAGACGACGAAGTACTGGGCACCCTGGGTCAGGACAGCGGAAGCGTGCTGGCCGGCCTGGAACGCAGCCAGGTTGTCGGTCATGTTGGCAACGAGGGCGGCGGCGATGGCGGGCTCGACGATCGAGGGGCCGTGGACGCCCACGAACCAGAAGAGGCTCATGGCGCCGTAGATCACAGCGAGGCCGATGTAGCCGTCGGCAGCGGTGAACAGGGGCTGGAACACCTGGATGACGCCCTGGGCAAAGCAGAAGCCAAAAGCAGCGCGGAAGGCTATGTCAAAGACCCAAAAGACGGTGATGCAGACGGAGAAGGGGATGATGTCCTTAAAGGTTTGCGAGATGTTGGGCGGAACCTGCTCGGGCATCTTGACGGTGATGTTGCGCTTAATGAAGAACTTGTAGATGATGCCGGTCACAAACGCAGCGATGAAGGCGGTCAGCAGGCCTTTGGAACCAAGGTAGGTGGTGTTGAAGCCGCTGGCGGCGTCCGTGGCGATGGTGTCGCTCGAAAGGAGCAAGAAGCCGATGATGGCCGCGCACATGCACGAGATGAAGTTGATCTGGTTGTTCTTGGGCAGATCGCGGTTCTGAGCGTCGGCGAAGTGCTTGGCCGTGGTGGCGGCGCAGGCGATGGCCAGGATGCCCATGGAGTAGTTGTAGCACTTCCACAGGGCGTTGTTGATGTCATCGGGCCAGTAGAAACCCCAGATGTTGGGGACCGAGGCTACCAGGCAGAAGATGGACGAGAAGATGATGATGGGGATGACGGAGATAAAGCCGTCGCGGATCGCCTTGAGGTACTTGTTGCGGGCGATCGCGTTGAAAAAGGGCTGGCCTTTTTCGATGGTGGCGATAAGTTGCTCCATGCAATGCTCCTAAGAGTCGGTGGGTTAGCAACGATGGTAGCTTTTGGCGTTCGGTTGCCAAAATGTTGACGTTGCCATTTTGCGACACAAAAAAAGACGCGAACCGGTGGTTCCTGTGCCTGCGAACCGTCGATTCCTTATGCGTAAACGTTTGAGCCGCCCGGTGGCTCTGTGTTTGCGCAATGGCAACGTTAACATTTGGGAGCCAAAAGCCGTTTGGGGAAGCAAAAATGTCGGTGAACGGTAGGTTTTGGGTGGTGAGCGTATGGTGGGGGAGGCGTTGGATATACTTGAAGGCGTTAAAAATGACTGCGTAGGGTGCCACCAATGGCATCGTCGACATAGAAAGATCGACCTATGGCCGCTGTTAAAAAATCGGTTTCCGTTAAGGATGTGGCGCGTCTCGCGGGCGTCTCGGAGCAGACAGTCTCGCGTACGGTGCACGATTCGCCCAGCGTGCGCCCCGAGACCAAGGAGCGCGTGCGTGCTGCCATGCGCGAGCTGGGGTATCGCCCCAATTTTGCCGGTCGATCGCTGCGCCGCGGTAAGTTTAAGACCGTCGGCGTCGCTATGTTCAACATTACCGGCACCGGCAACCTCGACCGTATGGAGGGCTTTGCCGCCGCCGCCGACAAACACGGCTACGCCATCACCCTCACTAAAGTAGATGGGCATCCGTATACCCTCGAGAGCGCATCGTCGCGTATGAGCGCACTGCCGGTGGACGGTATGGTCGTGATTATGAACCGCATGCCGGCGGACTTTGGCACCTTCGAGCCGCTGCCCGGCATGCAGACGGTGCTCGTTACGATGTTGGAGCACCCGCTGTGCTCGACGGTCGATAACGACCAGTTCGATTGCTCGCGCCAGGTGGTCGAGTACTTGCTGGAACAGGGGCACAAGACCGTGCACTTTATCTCGTGGCGCGAGGAAGGCTGGCGTGAGACATTGCGTGCGCATGGCATTGAGCCACCGCAGCTCGTCCGTGGCGACTGGACGGCGCAGAGTGGATATGCCGCCGGCCAGGTGCTTGCGGATGATCCGACCTGCACGGCCATTTATGCCTCCAACGATGCCATGGCCTACGGCTGCATTCGCGGGCTCGAGTCGCGCGGAAAGCGCGTGCCCGAGGACGTGAGTGTGGTGGGTGTTGATGACAGCCTGGGCGATATCGTGCCCGACCGTCGCCTGACCACGGTGCGCTTTGACAACAAGCGCGTCGGCATGTGGGCGGTCGACAAGATTGCCGGCGCCGAGGGCGTTGCGCCCGGTGTGGAGCACAGGCTGTTTCCGGGCGAGCTCGTCGAGGGCGATACGGTGCGCGATGTACGCTAGGGTGCGGACCTGTTTGGGTTGCCGATAATTGTGTTCGATATTGTTCAGATTGGTTTAAAAACCGTTCACGGGCGAAAAGTGACCGTTCATAGTTCGAAATTACGTTTTGAGCTGTTCTTTTTTGTTTGAATGTTATTGTTTCTGTCATACACAACGCAGCGCGTATGCCCGGACGCGATGCTCTCCATTGGTTCATATGTGAAAGGAACGCAATATGGCAACCAAAGAAGAAATCTCGATGGTTGGATTCGAGATCGTCGCATACGCAGGTGACGCCCAGACCGATCTGCTTGCAGCGCTCGATGCTGCTCGCGAGGGTGACTTTGAGAAGGCCGAACAGCTGCACAAGGATGCCAGCGATGCGCTCATCGGTGCCCACGACACGCAGACCAAACTGCTTTCGCAGGAGGCCGGCGGTGGCGAGATGGAGATGACCTTCATCATGGCTCACGCTCAGGACACCCTCATGACCACTATGATCTTGGAGAAGTAGACCCGCTTTACCATCGATGCCTACAAGCGCATCGCCGAGCTCGAGGCCAAGCTCGCCTAACGAGCCCTCACAACCAAGTCCCCTTCCAAAAGCTCTGCCGCTACCCGCGGCAGGGCTTTTTCTGTCCTCCTCCAAGTTGCGGTGAAATGGGGACTGAATAGGGGCCGGCGGGCGCAAAACAATCCCTATTCCACCGCAACTCATCCGGAGATAGTCATTGGGGACAGTCTTGGTGCGCTCCGTTCGTCTTGCCGTTCGGTTTTTCGCTGGGTGGGTATACTTCCATCCGCAATACAGGCCGGACTGAGGAGGTATCCAAATGCCGGACAATGGATCGATTCAAAAGAGAGGCGCGCACGAGATAGTTCATGGGCGTCCTGTCCAGATAACCGAGCACACGACGGTAACCGAGCTGCAGCCCAGCCTGTCCGATGTCGTGTGCGCAAACAAAAAGCTGCAGATTGGCTTTATCGTTGCGCTCGTGGTCCTGGCGCTGCTGTCGGGTTTTGTAGCTCGTCCGCATTTCGCCGATACCAAAACTTGGGACTCCACCATCGAGGTCATCGATCAAAAGAAGGGCAACGTTTTGGCGCTCACGGCTTCATGCGTTGCTCTATCTGCGGGCATTACCGCGCTGCCGGGTGATACGGGAACGCCGGTTGCCGAGCAGCTCGCGCAGCTTTCAGGCAACCTTGGTATCGTGCTTGCCGTGCTATACCTAGAGAAATATTTGCTCACGATTTTGTGGTCGGTTGGCCTGGGCATCTTAATCCCGTTTGCGTTGGTGCTCTTTGCGGTGTCGCTCGGCATTCACGGGCGCTGGAGCACGAGCGCTGTCCTGCGCCGTGTGGCGACGCGCGTGCTGGTGGTTGCCGTGATCGGCATGGCGCTCGTGCCCGCGAGCGTATGGGTGTCGCAGAAGGTCGATGAAACGTATCGCGTAAGTATTGAGCAAGCTGAGCAAAAGGCTGCGGACGCTGCGGATGCGGCCGACGCCACGGACAAGTCAGCCGAGACCAGCTCAAAATCGAACAAGAAAAAATCCGAGACCACGGAGTCCAAAAACGTGCTCGAGCAGTTGACTGATGGGGCCTCGAGCCTTGTTACGTCGGTGACCAGCGGCGCCAAGCAGATGACCGATGAGATCGTGCGGCAGGTGACCGATCTGATTGAAGGCGTCATCGTGATGATCGTGACTTCGTGCGTTATCCCGCTGCTGGTGCTCGTGGCGTTCCTGTGGCTGGGACACGTACTGCTGGGGATCGATATCTCCGGCCCGGCGAACTATTTGACGGGCCGCTTTCTGAGTGCTCCGTCCAAGCACGCAAAAAAGGGTGGGCAGTCCGAGTAGCTAAAACAGCTGTATATACCGGGGAATACCGCCGAAGGGCGGCCGAGATACGTTCTTGGCCGCCCTTTTGTTTGTTGAACACATGGTCGCTACGTCCGCGCCCGGCTCAAACGGTCAGCAATCATCCGTGAACGATATTTGTTCAAAAAAGAACAAAGATAAACAAATAGTTGTTGCAGTTACTGTTCGAATGTGTTCAAATAAACATGAACAGTGAAGAACCGCACATTCAGATGCCCGGACCTGAACGCGATTCAACACTTCCAAACAGAAACTACGCACCTGCGTATCTCTCAAGGAGGATGTCATGAGGGTTGTAATCGCTTCCGATGCCGACGGTATGTCGATGAAGGAGTCCATCAAGGAGATGCTCATCGCCGACGGTCACGAGGTCGTCGACTATTCCGAGACCCCTGCCGCGGACTTTGTCGATTCCGCGACCGCCGTTGCCAAGGACCTGCTGGAGCACAAGGATTCCCAGGGCTTCGCATTCGATAAGTACGGCGTCGGCTCCTATATGGCCGCCGTCAAGATTAAGGGCATGGTCGTCGCCAACATTTCCGACGAGCGTTCCGCCTACATGACCCGCGAGCACAACGGCTCGCGCATGGTCACCATGGGCCCGGGCGTTGTGGGCACCGAGGTCGCCAAGAAGATCGCCCGCGAGTTCCTGCGCGCCCAGTACGCCGGCGGCCGTCACCAGATCCGTGTCGACATGCTCAACAAGATGGCCTAACGAGAGCCACCGAGAACTCGAACTTCTACCTCAACTTGTGAATTCAGACGAAAGGACGTTCTGATGAAGAAGACCATCGCAATCGGTTGCGACCATATCGTTACGGACGAGAAGATCTATCTGGCCGACCGCCTGGAGCAGGCTGGTTACAAGGTGCTCGACTGCGGCACCTACAGCCACACCCGTACGCACTATCCCATCTACGGTAAGGCCGTGGGCGAGGCTGTTGCCAGCGGCAAGGCCGACTTTGGCGTGGCCCTGTGCGGCACCGGCATTGGCATCACCAACGCCGTCAACAAGGTTCCCGGCGCCCGCTGCGCCCTGGTTCGCGACATGACCTCTGCCCTGTACGCTCGTCGCGAGCTCAACGCCAACATCGTGGGCTTTGGCGGCAAGATCACCGGCGAGTTCCTGATGGCCGATATCATGCTTGCCTTCCTGGAGGAGCCCTACGAGAAGACTCCCGAGCACGATGCCCTGATCGCCAAGATCGATGCCTGCAACAAGGCCGTCGGCGAGGCTCAGGCTGACCCGCACTTGTTTGACGAGTTCCTCGAGAAGTGGGACCGCGTCGAGTATCACGACTAAGGAGGTTACGCGGTTTTACCAAACCGCGTAACGGGTCGATGCTGCGCGGCGCTCGCTGACGTTGGGGGTGCCTGTGGGGTCGCCGCTGTTGTTGCGAAGCTTTCTGGTTCAGTAAGCTGCTCCGATAACACGTTTGCTTGCTGAGCTTGTGGGCTTCGTTTTGGCGGGACCCAGTATTCTGCAGCTTTTCAATTGACGGCTCGCGTCTCTGTGAGGGGGCGCGGGCCGGTTTTCTATCAGCCCTATTGACTTGGCGGGCTGTCGTAAGAAAGGGAAGGCTCCTATGGAGTTTGTTCTTGATAACGGTTCTATCCGCGTGGCACTGAGCACGGCGGGCGGGTCGTTCACTTCTATTGCGGCCAACGGCCGTGAGTACCTGTGGCAGGGTGACCCGGCGGTCTGGTCGGGCCAGGCACCCATTTGTTTCCCGATCTGCGGCGGCCTTCGTGACGGTCGCGCAATGACCATGGGCGGCCGCGAGGTCAAGCTTGCCCGTCACGGCTTTGCTCGCAAACAGGACTGGAAGCTCGAGGAGCAGGGCGACAACATGGTCGCGCTGAGCCTAAGCTCCGCCGACCATGCCGAGTTGCTCGAGCAGTACCCGTATCCGTTTAAGATCGTTGCTCGTTACACGATTGATTCGGAAAAGGTGGCCGTGTCGTACGAGGTGACCAATGAGGGCACCGAGGACATGCCGTTCTTTGTGGGCGGTCACCCCGGCTTTAAGTGCCCGCTTGACGAGGGCGAGTCCTATGACGACTACGAGCTCCGTTTTGAGCAGCGCGAGGCCGCCGAGCTCTGTACTGCCGTTCCCTCGACGGGCCTGATTGATGTTGAGCATCGCAGCAAGAACCCGATGGTTGGCCATGACCTGCCGCTGACCCACGAACTCTTTGACTTCGCGGAGACCATCTTTGACGTGCTCGAGAGCCGCGTGGTTACGCTGACCAAGAAGACCGAGGACAAGGGCGTGCGCCTGACGTTCCCCGATATGCCGTACCTGATTGTGTGGAGCAAGCCCGAGGGCGACTTTGTGGCCGTTGAACCGTGGGGTGGTCTGTCCACCTGCTCCGACGAGGACGATATTCTGGAGCACAAGCGTGGCTGCCTGGTGGCCAAGCCGGGAGAGACCGTCACTCGCGGCTTTGAGATCGAGATTCTCTAACGAGTTATCGTATGTTTGGGGCGGGTTATGCCGCCCCGGAACAGGAGTTCAACATGATTCTGACCGTTACCATGAACCCGTCGATTGATACGCGCTATCAGCTCGACAAGCTGATCATCGACGATGTTAACCGTGTGACGCCCGAAAAGACCGCTGGCGGCAAGGGCCTCAACGTGAGCCGCGTGCTGCTGCAGCTGGGCGATGACGTGCTCGCGACCGGTCTACTCGGTGGCCATATGGGTGCCTATATGGCCGAGCTCATGGATGCCGATGGCGTCAAGAACGACTTTGTGCCCATCGCCGGTGAGACGCGCATTTGCCTGAATATTCTGCACGAGGGTAATCAGACCGAGCTGCTGGAGAGCGGCCCACAGATCGCTCCGGCCGAGCTCGAGGCCTTTACGGCCAAGTTTGCCGAGCTTGCAGCGAAGGCGGACGTTGTGACGCTTTCGGGCTCGCTGCCGCGTGGCGTCGATGCCGGCTACTATGCCGAGCTCGTCAAGATTGCCGAGGAGGCGGGCGCCAAGGTGCTGCTCGATACCTCGGGTGCATCGCTGGAGGCCGCGCTGGAGTCCGACGCTAAGCCTGAGCTCGTAAAGCCCAACCTGACCGAGATTAACGGCCTGCTGGGTACGTCCTTTACGACTGATGATGTCGATGCCCTGCGCGAGGCGCTTGCCGCCGATGACCGTTTTGCTGGTATCCCCTGGGTTGTCGTTTCGATGGGCGCTGCCGGTTCGGTTGGCTTCCATGAGGGTCGCGCGTTCCGCGCCAAGACGCCCGCGATTGCGGCTGTGAACGCGACGGGTTCCGGTGACTCGACCATCGCCGGCTTTGCACATGCCATTGCTGCTGGCGCCGACGACGTCACGGTGCTCAAGACCGCCAATACCTGCGGCAAGCTCAACGCCATGGATCCTATGACCGGCCATCTGGTCATGGACCGTTGGGACGAGGTCTACAACGGCGTTGTCGTGACCGAGCTGTAAGGGCTTGGGCGTCGGTCCCGGCATCGATTGCTAGCTCATGTCGACGACAAGTGCGATAGCATTATGCTGGGGCGCGACGCCGACGTTGTCGTGTTCAATCCCGACCTTACCCTGGTCGAGGCGTATGTGGGTGGCAACAGCGTCGGTAACGCGTTTGCCGAGTAGCCGCCAAAGAAGCGATCCGAGAGGGGATTTAGATGATTTACGGTGCATTGGGCGATATCGAGGAGTACCGCGGAATGCTCAAGGGCCTCGACGTGTTGATCGACTGGCTCGAGGAGAACGACCCGGCGCAGCTCGAGGTCGGTAGCCATCCGATTCTGGGCGACAAGGTCTTTGCGAACGTCATGGCTCCCACGACGCGTCCCGAGGCCGAGGCTCACTACGAGACGCATCAGCGCTATCACGACCTGCAGATCGACATTGAGGGTCGCGAGGCCTTTAAGGTCGCTACGGGCAGCTTGACGCTGGTCCAGGAGTTTGACGAGAAGGACGACTACGATCTGGTCGATTCCGACGCCTCGATCGCCGGCGATCTTGCTGACGATAAGTTTGCACTGTTCGTTGCCGGCGAGCCTCATATGCCCACGCTCGAGTTCCCGGGCGATGGCGCGCAGCCGGTCAAGAAGATCTGCTTTAAGCTGCTTGCAGACGCTTACTGGGAGGAGTAGCGAACTGCCTGGCAGAGCTATTCGTCTGATGGCGTGATTCCCCTAGGGAAATCACGCTAGGACCCCGCTAAACGTGTTTCCCTAGGGGAATCACGTTTAGCGGGGTTTTCTGTTTTTGAATAGGGAAGCCTCATTTATTTGCGAAGAACATCGGCTAGCCGCAGGATTGAAATCATCGACCGATAAGTGAGTTCCACTTTTTCGCCCGCAAGCAGTCGTTTCGAGCCAATCTCATCTAGCCCCACAAGCCGAGAAAACAGCGGGCCGCTCATCGTGCCATCGTCAATTGATTCCCTTATGGTCTTCAAAACGTCCGTATCATGAAGCGATGCCGAGCTGTAGGGGGCAACACGAGCGGAACTCTCAATTAACGACGAGACAAAAGGATGGAGATGCTTTGGACATAGTCCATCAAACACCACATCCCCATTGTCATTCGAGCCGACCAGGCGCCAAGTATAATGATCGACCCAGTCATCTCCGTCATAGATGACGTCCATGAGCAACTTCCCGTCTAGAGAGAAACCTATTTGGACATCGGGGCGCAAGACCGCAAGCCATATCGGGCCTGCAGCAGCTCCAACCCAACGCACCACATAGGTTCCCTTTCGTACATGTGTATCAATCTGCCCCGAAATGCCGGTGAATGCAATTCCAGACCCGTTTGTCGGATAGCAATCGACGTATTTTTGTTTTCCGCTCACAACCTTGTATAGATATATCGTTCCAGCAAAAGAGAAGGGATCGTTCGCAATTTTGTCCGGAAGAACTTGCCACCTCAAAATCCCGCTACCAATATGGTCAAGCTTGACCGTTCCGCCGTCCCCCTCAAAAGTGGCAAGGGGATTTACCCCAGACTGAGAGTCGGCATCGCCCTCCTTAGCAGTTATCAGCAGGCTGCCCGTATAAGACTGCTGAGGCTCACCTTCAGGACAGGCAGCCTCGGCCCAAGAAGGGCCACTCAGGCAGAACAGTCCGAGCAGCATCATTACCAACAAAAGAAAACCCTTGGTTCTTTTCATCTCTATCCCCAACGTCTCTCGACATTTGTATATCGTGACTATTTTAGATCTATATGGCCAATTCGAGCCCTCACCATGGCATTTGTTGCACTGGGTTTCTTTTCATTAATTTTTCACTTTGGTAAATCCCCGCCCCTAAGCATTAAACCAGAAGTCCACCGAGTGGGCGAAAGTAAAAGAGGGTCGAACCAGAAGCAGTTCCCGGACAATTGGCGTCCGGCCAGACATTTCTGTTCGACCCTTTCTTTCAGGATTCTATAACAGCAAAGACCCTGCTAGATGGGCTTTTTTGTGGGTTGGTAATTGTAACAGCTGATTGAACTGCGACGCGCTAGGGCCAATAGGGCGAGGCAAACTAGCGAGGCGTGTCGCCGCGACCGACGACACGGTCGTCCAGCTGCCTCGACACGGCGCCACCGCTGTGCGTCTGGCCCACGGCGCGACAGAAGGAGACACTGTTGGGGCCGATGGGCTAAGACCGTTGCTGACCAAGTGCCATTAGCGGCCATTGGCACATGTCAAGCCGGACTGATTCTGTGGGTATAGGGCGGCATTTCACTGAGGTCGGAAACTCCCGCAACCATTGATTAGTTTCGATATGTCCGAAATTAATATTGCGTACATGGGTAACAAGCATATATCGGAGCGCTCAAGTAACCGAAGTAACCGAGCCGGGGCAAAATTGGCCAGAAGGACCCCGGTGAGATGTTTGGAGGCGAAGATGAGTACAACGAAAAACCTGTTTATTACTCGCAGGTCAATCCTGACGGCAGCCGCATTGGGCGGACTGTCACTAATTACCCCAAATGGTGCATTTGCTGATGGTTACAATTCTGAAACCGTAGAATTCCTAGCGTTCCCGGATCTGAGTGAATCTGATGTCGAGGCGATTGTGCGTCAACGTGCAGAGCAAGAAGCGGCCCTTATCATAGAAGAGGCGATGTCATCTGATGATGTTGAGCTCTATGCGACACGCGGTCGCCCAAGCTACAGCACCGTATACGGGAGCGTGCAAACGAAAGCCAGCGGATGGCACGACGTTGCTGGGCAGCCCCCGGGGGGCATTCACATCGACGGGAGCGGTTCTGTAAACGTCCAGCGGTATGGCGGCGGTTCGGTGAGTGTATCGGTGCCGCTCCCGAATGGTGTCGGAAGCATAGGCGTATCGATACCGCTGGCAAAGCGCGAGGCGATGGCGACTGGGTTTTCCATTGATATCGGCGGCGCTGGCTTTTGGAAAGTAACGGCGAACGTTGAACACAAGGTCCAGCCGTTTGTTGTTTATGAGACCGTCAATGGCGTCAAGAAGGTGTACAAAAAAGCAGCGACGAATGACTTCTTCCGTCTTGCCTTAGGCAAGCGAAAAGTAGGATGACATGATAGGCAAGAGCTATGCAAAGATAGCGATTGTTGGCCTTGTAATCGGTCTTGCAATGGCACTATGCGCATCATTCGCGAAGTATAGGTCCGAGCAATCGTTTATTGATGGCGCTGAAAACGGTTTTGGCATAGACGGGATGTATGTCAACGATGGCGCGACCAGGACGTCTATGGCGATTCTTGCAGGCGAAGATATGGAATGGCAAATCTGTAATGACGATGGCTCTTGTCTGAGTGGTCGTTTGGCCGCAACGAGCGACCCGAATTCGTTTGATCTTCTCGACAATGATGGAGCGGATTGCGGTTCTGTTCACCTTTCATATGCATCGCGAGATGGGATGGACGGCATCCTCTACGTCTCCTACGAAACTGACGATTTCAAGATGCGCAAAACTAACCGAGCGCCGGCTTTTATCGAGGAGTGAGAGTTCCCGGCGGCCTGCCGATCAGGCCGCCGGGGTATCGAACCCCGCATCCATCCGTATGAAGTTGATAATCGAGGAAACAAAGCCGTCCCAGGCAGGACGGCTTTGGTCTTTAAAGGCCAGATTTTACCCTAGCCCAAAATGGCCAGAATGGTCACCAGAGGAAGAGCGACGATCATAAGACGGAACTCGGACATAGCGACCACCTCCCCGAAAACTCGGGCAGGGCCAAGCTAGCGAGGCGGGGTACGAGCTGACTGCTTTCTGTTTAATGGCTGTCAATCTCTTCTGCCGTCTCTTTTCGCTTTTACTCAGTAGTTATAGCTAAACGAGTAATTGCACTCAATTGCAAAACTGATCCGGCTGCGTTCCGACTTAAAGATTTCTGTTGTCTGGTTCATCTGCCAGATAGTCGTGGGAAACATAGTCAACGTGATGACGCTTTTCAAGTTCCTCGATAAACCGGTCGACCTTTCGAGCATTTTGGTAAACCTTTTCGAGCGTGCGGAAAACAGCTTTCTCGTTGTACGCGGGAAGACCTTGGGCGTTCACAAAATACATCAGCTGATTGAGATTCGTTCCTTCCTTCAATAACTCATGATGGAGTTTTCAGCTTCCGCGACATTGAAATTGAATGATTCAATCTTTCCGTAGATCGCGCTGCGACGAACCAACTCGCTTACAGAGACGCCAAGCACTGCCGCCCGCTGTTCGATCGCCATTTTTTCTGGAGCGGTCAGCATCACATGAAACGAAACGTCACGTTTCTCGGCGTTCTCGGCGATGGCTTCACCGCACTCGCCAGATTTTCTTGGAGCGTGTTTGCGCTTGCAGTTGTGCAGCGCTTTATTTTTCTCGTGCTCGCTTTTCTTTCCGGTCTCAAGATCGTCGAGAGAAATCGAACGGCTAATCAAAACGGAGCGGATTAGTTCAGCTTCCGTGCAACCGGCTTCGTCGCAGAGGCGCTGAAGAATTTCCTTTTCTTCAGCGGTCAACGTCGCTTCGACTTTCTCACTTCGTCTCATTTTTATCCCTTCAGTTTCGGAGTGGCCTCCGAAACAAGATTTGGAAAAGTCCGCCGAATTTTTCTCGGAGGCGAAACCGCTTCGCGCACAAAGCGGAACTCAGCTTTGCCTGTTTTCTTTTCCCGTAGGAGGGAAAAGCAAGATCGTAAATGGCCATAGTTCATGTTTACATGTAATTATGGCCATTTACGTACATCTTGCAATCTCCGGAACGGTGATTGGGCGAAACGCAGTGTAGACGTGGAATGAGAGGCCTCATTCCAAGCGAGAGGCCTCGCGGCGTTGTAACTGCGTGAAGACCGTGAGCGGAAGCGAATTTTTAACGCGAAGGATGCTGAGTGTTAGAAATTCACTGTAGCGAGAGCGGAGCGGTAATGCGAATGCGAGGGGTGCCGAGTGTTTGCATTACCGCGAAGCGGGTTTGCGGCGCGGGCGCCGCAAACATTCGACTTGTCGAATCGTTTTTCGATACGCTTGCGAAAAAGTTGAGGCAGCTTTCGACAATTTCAATGGCGCGGAGAGTCATTAGCGTGACTCGTAGCGCTGTTGAAATTGTCGAAAGGTGACGCGGCTCGCATTACGAATCGAATGGCGAGTCGATTTTCATGCGGCGGTCAAGCCGCCTATGATCGCGACCTTCGGTCGCTATCGATTTTCAAAACTCGCGTTTTGTTTTGACGCAAGTTGAGATACGAAACGAAAAACCGAAACGCCCGCGCGAGCCGTTTCGACTTTTGCGCGGGCGTTTCGAATCAAACGAAGAACCAGGCGGCGAAATTTTGCGTTTCGCGGTTTAGATCTCAGAAAACAAATCTAAAAACTGCGGCGTCGATTTCACTTCGCCCGCAGCATCACGGCGCAAGAACATCCAAGGGAACAACTTGGACGCCGCGGTCGGTAACATAGGCTTGTGAGCCAAATCCAATAATCGCTACTTTAGAAACCGGCGGGGTGTTTCCAGCAGCAACCATACGTTCCTCGACAGCAACAAGATTGTCAGATGCCTCTTCTATTTGAGCAGAGCTGAGTTTAACTTCGACCGGGATCCAGGTCCCACCAGGAGCCGCAATGACTGCATCGACCTCTAGATCACGAGAATCGTGATAGTGATAGAGACTCATTCCGTTTGCTCGTGCATAAACCCACAAATCATGGAGTGCCAGCGATTCAAAAAGTAGTCCAAGCGTCTTGAAATCTAGCAGCAAGGTCTCCGGAGTCGCCCCGAGTGCAGCGGCCGCAAGTGACGGGTCAGCAAGATGATGCTTCTTTGATTCTCTTAAGTGCACAGGAGATCTCATTGCTGGATTCCATGCGGGAATATCGCGAACGAAGCTGACCCGAGCGAGAAGAGATATATACGATGCCGCCGTCTGTCTCGATACCTCTCCACCAAGATCAGCTACGAGCGTCTTGAGTGTCGCCAAAGTGGATTCATTGCGCGCAAGCGATTCGATAACAGCTTTGACCTTTTCGGGATCGCGTCGAGAGCCATCAACACGAGACAAATCTTCTTCGGCAACTATGCCGATATAACGTTTTGCCATCGCCGACGCAGCCAGCACATCGCGCCCGACCGCCGCGGGCCATCCGCCGCGAACAACGCACTCGGCAATCGAGGCAGAATCCAACGACCCGAAAGCGCCATTGAACTTTTCGCCAGAAATAATGCTCGACAGCTTAACCGCACCGCTAGATTTCCCAAGTTCGAAAAGCGTCATGGTATCCATGCGCAATTTAGCGAACCTTCCAGCACCACTGTGCATCGGCCGCTCATTGTCTCGCGGTGTCGCCGACCCCGTAAATATGAACTGGCCAGGCTCGCCGCCGCGGTTGTCGCACTCAAACCGTGCCGCGTCCCAAAGTTTCGGAACCTCCTGCCATTCGTCGATTAGCCGCGGCACCTCGCCGGAAACGGCAAGCGCCGGGTCCGTCTCGGCACGCAAACGATTCTCGAAGTTGCGCGACGGATCCATGAGAAGGAGCCTGGACGCCGCACGGGTCCCGGCTGTGGTTGTCTTTCCACACCATTTCGGTCCTTCGATGAGAACGGCACCGAATATCCCTAGCATCTGGTCGAGCTCATTTTCGATAATTCGAGTGTAGTACTTTTTTTGCATGTTTTTCACCATTGATTACCAGCGCGTTTAACTAAATTTACCGTTTTCATTTAACCAGATTTTGCTTTTTTGATTAACCAGATTTACGCATTTCAGTTAACGAAACAGATTAAACATGCACGAAGTGAAAATCATCTACTCAACACCGCGCATGAGCTCCGAAATGGTGATTTGAAATCCGTCGGCAATCTTCTTGAGATTTGAGAGGCTGACATTACGCCGACCGACTTCAATGCTCGCGTAGTAGGAACGATCCATTTCAATCAAATTGGCGAACTGCTCCTGACTGCACCCGAGTCCAGCGCGGAGCTCTTTGCATCTCATGCCGAATGATTTCTGAAGCGTCGTATCCATGACAAAAAGAGTCATGGATTGTTGTATAAAAGCCAATGGACTATATACAACAATCCCAGTTAAGGCGCATAATTATCTCTATTGGAAAGCGCTCTGATGCCCAGTCGGATAGGGCACGGAAAAGGAATGGAACAGCACAATAACCCAGGGAAAGCACTTCGCTACCGGTGGCGATCACTTCGCCGCACTGCCAAGCAAAAAGATTCACACTCCGAAGGGGATCGCGCGTCTGACCGTCACCGCGGCGACCATGGCCGCCATGACCGGGTCGAGCCTCATCTCGCCGTTCGCGGCATACGCCCAGACCGGTGACGGGACCACGCAGCACCCCGCCGTGATGTCGCCGATCGCCGCCCATGCCGGCGCGGCATCCGGTACCGGTGCGAAGTCCGCCGCACAGACCATCGCGGACCTGCAGAAGGCGGTCGACGAGGCGAAGGCGAAGGAGGACGCCGCCAAGGCATCCTACGACGAGGCCGCCGGCCCCTACAACGAGGCGGCTTCCGCTCGCGACCAGGCCAAGGCATCCTATGATTCGGCGGTCAGCGCCGGCACGGCAGCCGACCGTGCGGCGATGGACGAGTACGCCCGCCAGGTCGCAGATGGCAAGGACGCCGCCGATGCCGCCGGCAAGGACCTCGAGCAGGCGAAGGCGGGTCTTGCAGACGCCAAGGCGGATGCATCCAAGAAGGACGAGACATACCAGTCCGCCCTCAAGGCGGCCCAGGACGCCAAGGACGCCCTCGATAAAGCCAAGGCCGATGCCGTAAGCGCAACCCCGGAGGCAATCAGTGCCGCCGAGCAGGCCGTGCGCGACGCCACGGATGCCGTGAGCAGGGCGCAGACCGAACTCGCCAACGCCAACGCGACGCTTGCCGATGCCCAGTCCAAGCTGGCTGCGGCCCAGTCTGCAAAGGATTCCGCAGATGCCGTTCTCGCCGCAGCCCAGCAGAACAAGGACACGGCGGATGCGAAGGCCGCAGCCGCCAGCGCCGCCTACGAGCAGGCGAAAGCCGACCTCGCCGCAGCGGAGGCCGGTGCCAGCGGCCCGGAGTACGATGCGGCAAAGCAGAAGGTCGCGGACACAGAGGCAACCCTCGCCGCCGCACGAGCGGTGCAGTCCCAGTGCGAGTCCGAGCACAAGCAGGCACAGTCCGCTGCGGCAACGGCACAGACCGATCTGAACGACGCCCAGACGTCCCTCTCCGCGAAGCAGCAGGCCGCACTCGATGCTTCGTCCGGCGTGAATGACGCCCAATCCGCACTCGATGCCGCAAACTCCGACCTCGATGCAGCCAAGCAGGCGAACTCCGATGCCATCGCCAAGCTGGATGAAGCGAAGCAGGCCGTCAAGGACGCCGAGTCCGCCAAGGCAGCCGCCGACGAAGAGCTTGCGAACGCCAAGACCGCAAAGGACACCGCCGATGCGGCCGTGACCGCGGCCCAGCAGAAGGTCGACGAGGCACAGGCGAAACTCGACTCCGCCGACGCACAACTCAAGCAGGGAGCCATCGGCTTCTTCAAGGCCATGGGTGCCGATTCAGCCATCGAGATCATCCAGAACTGTACACACAAGGACTACACCGAGGTCGGAAACAGCCTCGATGCGACCAGTCTCGACAACATGCTCGCGGCAATCCCGTACATGAAGTCCATCAACGAGTATCGCAAGTCCGTCGGTCTCTCCGAACTCCAGGTCACCTATAAGCTCATTGCAGCGGCGATAGCCAACGCAAACTATTCCGATGTCAAGTTTGGACATTCCATGCAGTTCGATACGACCGAAAACCTCGCATGGAATTATGGAACCGATCCGAAACCGCAGTGGGTTGACCAAGAAAAGGCTTTCTTCGATCAGGCGGTTCAGGAGCTCTATGGCGTCACCGGTCTAACCGGTAAGGATGCCGTAGATTTCTACAAGACGCATAGCGGGATTGAATCCTATGTCAACCAGCACTTCAAGGTTGCCGGATATCCCGCAACCGTCGGTCACTACCTGCATGTCATCAGCCCCGAAATCGGCTATATGGGCATGGCAGTCTGCAGCAAGGGAACCTTGAACGGCTGGCAGACCGACAGCCTCGATACCGCAAACCTTGGTTGGGCAGGTTCAGGCTGGAACATGAATCCCATGTCCGTCGACGAGTACGAGCAGAAGCTGACCTCCTATATCAACGGCCTCAAGAACGCCAAGAGCGCACTCGACGTAGCCAAGGCCGATCTCGCATCCAAGAAGCAGGCAGCCGCCGGCGCCGCCACAACCGTCCAGCAGAAGCAGGTCGCGGTGGATTCCGCACAGGCAGGTGTCGATGCCGCAAAGCAGAGTGTTGCCGATGCCCAGCGTGCCGTCGATGCCACCAAGGCTGATGTCGCCGCCAAGCAGCAGGGCGTCACGGATGCCCAGACCGAGCTTGATGCGGCGAAATCGGACCTCGATGCCGCCAACGCGGCAGTCGATACGGCAAAGTCGACCGTCCAGCAGAAGCAGGTCGCCTTTGATGCTGCCAACGCAGCCGTAACGACAGCACAGTCCAAGTTGGATTCCGCCAAGGCGGACACCGCTGCCAAGCAGCAGGGCGTGGACGATGCGAACGCCGACCTCGCGAAGTTCTTCCAGAACGTCGCCGACGCCAAGAAGGCACTCGATACCGCAAAGAGCGTCCACGACGCGGCGGCAGCCGAGCAAGCCGAGAAGGCGACCGTCCTCGCCGCCGCCAAGCAAAAGGCGGACGGCACTGCAAGCGCCCTCGCGGATGCCCAGCGTGCCGTCGATGCCGCAAAGGCCGACACCGGCGTTGCCGCCGACAAGCTCACCGGCTCCCAGTCCGATCTTGAGGTCGCCCAGTCGAACCTCGACATCCTCACCGGTCTTGCCGCGAAGCTCGCAGAGGCACAGCAGCGCGAGCAGGATGCGGCAAAGGCCGTCAATGACACCAAGGCCGAACTCGATGCCGCAAAGGCTGACGCCATCGCCGCCGAGTCCCTGGTCTCCGCCGCCGAGCAGGCGAAGGCACAGGCAGACGCCAAGCTGGTGAAGCTGAACTCCATCGATGCCGACACGGCGCTCGCCTTCGGCCATGACGCGAACGCGGATGACGCCCTCAACGCGCTTTTCGCCGCTGCAGTCGAGGCACGTGCCAAGGTCGCGCCCGCCAAGGCCATCCTGGATGAGAAGCAGGCTGCGGTGGACGGGCTCCAACCCGGCTATGATGCGGCACTCGCCGCCTATGAGCAGGCGAAGTCCGACCGTATCGCAGCGGAGCAGGAGCTTTCCGACGAGATCGCCCGACAGGAGGCGGAGGAGGCCGCAAAGAAGCAGGCGGCATACACCCCGAAGCACCTCGCCGTCACGGAGACCGACCAGCCCGGCAGCCTCGCCCAGACCGGCGACCACGCGAACCTCATCGGCGAGACGTTCGCCATCGGCGGTACCGTCCTCGTGGCGACCGGCGTCTTCCTCGATCAAAAGAAGCGCCGCGAGCAGATGTAGGACAAATCGCATAACGACTCGGAAAAGGGGAGTTCCGCAAAAAGGAACTCCCCTTTTTTCGTCTCGCCAGCCACGGTTCGTTGAGGCAGCTTCAGCTTAAGGGCCACAGATTAAACCGATCTACAACTGTGACCATATGACTGTGCGCACATGTTGGCATAGTCATATGGTCACATATTTACAGCTGCGATTATGCTGCAATAACTCAACCGTTAGTGTTTATTAAACAGCCAATCGAAGCCAGGCTTGCCCAGTGTTTGGCGCATCTGCCCCACCTGAATCTCCGTCTCCACGCCATCCTTGCCGAAGACGGCGCTCATGTTCTCAGCGGTCGGGATGACAGTTTTCGCTTCGCCCGTGGTGAGGTCGAAACGTTGGCTGCTGACCTGGTTCTCA
The DNA here is from genome assembly GCA_900555815.1 of uncultured Collinsella sp. Classification (GTDB taxonomy): domain Bacteria; phylum Actinomycetota; class Coriobacteriia; order Coriobacteriales; family Coriobacteriaceae; genus Collinsella. The sequence continues at coordinate 2,246 of USMR01000001.1, read as the reverse complement.
AGATGGATCTGGCCATCGAATCCAAAGACACTCTGGAGCATGGCTGCCTCCTTGCAAGAAACTGTCGCCCCCAGGATAACAGACGGGCGGGTCCGGCGCAGCATATAACGCTCGGTAATACATGACCATGTTAACGTAGTCATATGTTCACGTATTACAAGCTGGGACCTCATGGATTAGAGCTCGAGCCGCGCCCGTGCTCCTTGGCGTCTCGCGTCCGACCGTCATCAAATGGCTCAAGCCGGGCTGGCGCGATGAGTGGGGTGAGGTCGTGAGGCGGATGGACGCCGGCAACGTCACACCCATCCGCCTCACGGACGACGGGATCCCGTGGACGCCGGAGGTCGTGGCCGTCGGGGCGTCCGGCGGGAAAATCATCGGGGTCGATGCGTGGGGCATGGCGAAGGTTCTGACCGGAGCCTATGGTCCCGGCTCTCCCGGTCGTATTCCTACGATATCGCCCCTAAATCACCAATGTGTCAGACAAAGAATGAGGCAATGGCTATGACCACGCCTACGGCAGATGCAACGACTACGCCTTTTTTCCTCTCCTTTAGTCCGGCAAATAGGGTTGCCGTAAAGTAAAGGGCGGAAATGCAGGCTATGGCAAGCGAAACGAGTTCCTTGGGCGGTTTCAGCAAAAGGTCGCTAGCAAAGAGTAATGCAAGCAGGGCAAAGCCGATTGTGTTCAAGTATCTCGATTGATTTTGCGACAGCATGGCAACCGCCTTTTAGAACATGTAGGTGAAAAGTCGGTACGATGTCATTGCGGTTGCAAACAAGCCGCCGCCAGGACCGGTTGTCACGAGACCGGCGATAACGCATTTTCTCGGTTTCCAGCTCATGACAGACCCCTCTCTCATGGTGCAACGCATACATTATGAGATATGCACATTATCTCGCTAATTAATTTCAATATCTATCATCCAACTAAAGAATACTGACTCACTGGTTCAGCGACGATGCGTTTTTACCCTTGCGTTCCCACTCGCCGCGTCGGCGGTCGGAAGGGTCTCCGTCTTGCAATCAGCGACCTTGTAACCGTATCTGTCGAGCCAGGCGGCAAGCGCATCCCAATCGACGCGCTTCCAGTCGCCGCCCGGCGCGTGCTGCATCACGAGGCCTCCGGCGACAATGAGCCCGTGGATATACTCTCCTTGCAGGCCTGCGATGATTCCGCCGGTGCACACGATGCTAGGTCGCTGTGCCGGCACTGCGCAAACGTATTGGCCTTTGTGCCCCTTTTGGCAACTTTAGCATGACTATAGGTTAAACCAACCCACAGTCATGAGCACGGTAACGTAGTACTATACTAATTACTTAACATGCTCATATATTTCTACCTGCGATTTAGAATTACTTAATGTAGTCACATGTTAGTGTGCTAATATATGACTACGCTATTCAGAAAGGGGAGAACATGGCGACGAACATCCTGCTAGTCAACCAGAAGGGCGGCGTCGGCAAGACGACGTTCGCCGACGAGATCGCCTGGGGCCTCGAGCGCCGCGGGCGTGAGGTCGGCTTCATCAACCTCGACCCGCAGGGCGGCGCGAGTCACGAGCAGAAGACCGTCGAGGGCGAGAAGGCCGTCACCGTCGTCGACACCCCGGGCTATCTGAACGACAAGCTCGGCGGCTGCGTGGAGGTCGCCGACATCGCGATCGTCCCCGTCGAGCCCAGCCAGCGCGGCCTTCGCGCGATGAAGCGCACGATCCAGCTCATCACGGGCGTCAACCCCGAGCTCGAGATCGGCCTGATCGTGAACCGCTATTCCGACAAGCGAATCATCGACCGCAGCTTTACCGACTTCCTCACCGCCGACGACCTGCCCATCCTGGGCTGCGTGCCGACCGCCGAGGCGTTCAAGCGCGGCGCGTCGTTCAACCGACCGGTGTCCGAGGTGCAGCCGGGCGGCCGCGCGGCGGACGCGATCGAGGGGATTCTGGACAAGGTGGAGGCGATGCTGTAATGGCGAGGACTAAGAAGGCGGACTCCGCCATCAACAGCTTTTTCACTGACACCTCCAAGGAGATGGTCGAGCGCCAGGAGACGATCGTCGAGAAGGTCGTGAACCCCGACTCCGAGCCGGCAGCTGAGAAAAAGGCGGCGGCCTCTGAGGGTCCGACGCACCGCCTGAGCGTGATCGTCCCCGACGACCTCTACTGGCAGCTCAAGGAGTACCTGGTGGAGCACCGCCGCGAGGGCTACCGCAGTGCGAGCGACCTCATGCGCTCGCTGCTCGA